>CAZFLF010001158.1:0-2749 GCA_964519825.1 uncultured Pirellulaceae bacterium
GTTATCTTTCAAGCTACGTCACAACCGGGACCAAGAAGATCATCGGCATCGGACGTGAGGTCAGTGGCCGGCGCAAAGACGGAGCGACGTTTCCGATCCACCTCGCCGTCAGCGAATTTTCGGCGGCTGGAAAGCGATACTTCACCGGGATCATCCACGACCTGAGCGACCGAAAGCATGTCGAGGAGGCATTGCTCGAAAGCGAGCGGCGGCTTGCACAGTCCCAGAAGATGGAAGCCGTCGGCCAGCTCACCGGAGGTATTGCCCACGACTTCAACAACTTGCTCACCATCATCATTGGTAATCTCGAGCTGGTGCAGGATCAGCTCGAGCGGGCTGACTTGCGTGTGCTCGTTAAAAGAGCACAGGACGCGGCGTCACTCGGCGCGGAGCTGACCGATCGCCTCCTTACTTTCTCCAAAAAGCGCAAGCTCGATCCGCAGCCGTTGCTGTTGAACGAGCTCGTCCTGTCAGTCGCCGGAATGCTGCGTCGAACCCTCGGCGACCACATCTCGTTGACGACTTCTCTGGCCCCCGACTTGTGGCTAACGCGCGCTGATTCCAGCCAATTTCAAAGCGCCATTATTAATCTTGCAGTGAATGCGCGTGACGCCATGCCCAAGGGAGGCAAGCTGATTATCGAAACGCGAAACGCTCTGCTCGATGCGGACCAACTGTCAGGTGAGATCACGCCGAGCGCCTACGTGCATCTATCGATTTCCGATACTGGTTCAGGCATGTCACCTGAAACACGCGATCGGGCATTTGAACCATTTTTCACGACCAAGGAGAAAGGCAGAGGGACCGGGCTTGGGCTGGCCATGGTCTACGGCTTTGTGAAGCAGTCAGGCGGGCACGTCGGTCTCTATAGCGAAATCGGACACGGCACTACGTTCGACTTGTACTTCCCGCAGATCGACGATGCCACCGCGCCGGCGACACCTATCAGTAACGACATCGCAACGGTCAGGCGGGGTCCTTTGGTCATCCTTGTGGTCGAGGACGATCCTGGTGTGAGAGACCTCACGGTGACCCGTCTGCGTGCAATCGGCTATCGCGTCGTGGAGGCAACCGATGGGCCGAAGGCCATCGAGATTCTCAAGGGCGACTCTCCCATTGATCTAGTGTTCACCGATCTCGTTATGCCGGGAGGGCTGTCTGGGCGTGACGTGGCACTCATGGCTGAACAGATACGTCCTGGCATCAAAGTGATGCTGACCTCGGGTTACGCCGAAGACCTGGTGCGTGACGACGATCCAGAATTCGCGCATAGGCAAATCCTGCGAAAACCCTACCGCCAAGCCGAACTTGTGGCTGCGCTTCGAGAGGTATTCGCCATTTGAGCTGCGTCAAAGCTCGTTCGTGACGGTACCGGTAGGTTGCGCGAGATTCACAATTGGGGCGCGCGGTCGCGGCTCTCTTTGCAAACAGGATGGTCTCGATCGTTTCACTCGGAGCGACCATGGATAACCAATCGATGCGCTTCGCGATCGCGTCGTTCCCGACCATGGACACAGCCGCGCGAATTCAAGCAAAGCTCGTCGATGGGGGCACAGCCTCTTCAAGCATTTCACTGATGGGGCTCACGGTTGTCCTGCGCCAACACATCACTGCTAACCTGGTGGAGCTGCCTTTCGCGCTGGAAAGCGTCGGTTGCACCGCTGGCGAGGTCGCCACCATGCTCGGAAGCTGTGCGAAGCCAAGCCTGAGCTTATCCCTCGCGCAATGGCTACTGCCGCGACATGCCCACCGAGTGGCAAAATCCGTGAAAACTCGATGCATCGTACTCTGGGTACGCTTGCACCCCGCCGATAACGAGCGGGCCATTTGTGGAGCCCTGCTGACTGCCAGCGCCACCCCGGTCGAAGTGCATGATTTTTGGTGCTGCTGCTGCGAAGGAACAACGCATGACCGCTGATTGGACGAACCTCATCCGCGGCCTGAACAGCGCGCTTCGACAGCTGCGCGCCGGGGCCCCCGAAGTCATGAAAGGCTTCTCCAATATCGCCCAAGCAGCGCTTAAAGCAAATGCCCTCGACACAAAGACCAAAGAGCTCATTGCGCTGGCGATCGGTGTGGCAACCCGATGTGACGACTGTATAGCCTTCCATGCGAAGGCTGCCGTGCAGGAGGGGGCGACGTTGGAGGAGATCACTGAGACGCTGGGTTTGGCGATTTATATGGGCGCGGGACCATCCGTCATGTACGCGGCCCACGCCATGGAGGCCTATACTCAATTCGCGACGCCTCGGGCTGAAGAGAAGCATCCCATCTAAGCCCTGCTGCCCGGTCCCACCTACCCGCATAAAGGACAGCGCGTATGGTGGGCGCCGCAATTGTGCAGCACAGGGCGACCGTTCGTCTACAGAGTTTGCCGCGACGAATGCGATGACTGCATCACCGTTGTATTAATGGCGCCTCAACGCCGTCTGTCGCTGCCAACAGATACTCCCGGTCATGCGTGCCATGACGCTAAGGGTCTCAGGCCCGCCGTGCGTCGGCACGCGCCAAACGCTGGCCACTTACTCATGCGCTTTGAGCGTAGCCAAATAACTGATAATTGCCTCCACCTCGATCGGCTCGAATACGAATTCGGCAGGTCGGGATGTCCGACTGGCCAACGCCTCGGCGAGGTATTCGGGCGGATAGCGCCTGACGATGACGTTGAACGGTAGCGCCCCTCTGTGTACGCTGAGTTCACGGGCGGTTACGCCGTGGCACCTGGCGCAGTGGACGCGTAAGAGGGCTT
>CAZFLF010001159.1:0-2746 GCA_964519825.1 uncultured Pirellulaceae bacterium
CACGAGCTGAAAAAGATGTTCGGCTTTCTGATTCGTCGAGAGCCGCGGGTTGGCTAGCAATCGCCTCACCACCGGATCGGCGGAAATCATTGCTCCATCGAATAGTGATTTCGCGGCTGGCGACTCCAGCACGAGCTTTCCATTCTTGGTCGCCGCTGGAGGAGTCTGATCGATTTTCGCTGTCGTTGCGGAGTTCGCCGAGTTCAATCCGAAACTCTTTGCCGCGGCCAGCAATGATTCATGAACGGGCCGGCGCGAAATGGGTCGCTGATCGATGAAACGATGGAACAACGCCGGACCGCGCACCGCCAACGTCGACGACTGGTCGCCACTCGGGACGGAAAACGGTTCACTCAACACCGCCCAGCCGATGACTTGGCGCGGATTGAACTGATGGGCTGCAAACTGGTCGGCGAGATCGCCGAGCAATGCGCGCGAGGCAGAATCTGCGGAGGACAAGTCGTCCACCGGCGCGAACCCGGTTCCGCAAACGGCAGCCCACAGCCGGTTCGTAATCGCCTGGCGAAATTCCGGCGACGTCGTCACACAGCGGGCCAGTATCTCGCGACGATTCACTTCGGCCAGGAATCCACTTCTGGGCAAATCGCTTTGACCGGAAAACGCGGGAAAAGCACTTTTGAGCCGGCCATCGGGTTGCTCAAAAAAGACGATCGCGTTGCGGCCGTCCTTGTTGTCTTCCCCCAGAAAGTCGGCATTCGTCAGCCTGGCAGTCTTCGATTCATTGTCGCGGACCAATACGAGCTGGCGGAAAAAAGCATTAAGTCCCCAAAACTCGTGCTGCTGTCGGTTTCCATCACGTAGATCGTCATGACACTGCTGGCACTCGACGTTTCGGCCAATAAACAAGCGCGCCGTGTCCGCGGTGACATGCTCAAACTTTCCTTCCCCACGCGCCAGCAGGAAATTCGCCGCGCCGTTGTAATCGGCCGCGCCCGGCAGCCCGGAGCCAGTCGCAGTCAACAAATCCTCGGCGACGAGGTTAAACGGCCGACCGTCCAACAAAGCGCGGCGGAAGTATTGCAACATCCCGTCGCGATCGGCGAGTGTGTTACCGGCGACTAAGTCGGCTGAGAGAAAAACGCCGGTCAGATACTCGCTCCAATGCCGCGCGAATTCCTCAACGTATGGCTCGGAACCCATCAAGTCGGCGACCAGCTTCGCTCGTTGTTCCGCGGAGGATGTTTTTCCGTACCGTGAGAGGTCCGTCTCTGTCGGCTCACGACCAAGCAAAACGACAAATGCTCGTTGTCGCCAAGCAGCGTCAGTAATGGGAACCGGTGGCGAAAGTTCGTGCCGCGACCACAGCAGGCGAATCGCGGAGTTGATTTGCTTGACCACTGTGCCGTTGGGCAACGGAGCGGGAAGTTGTGCTGCGACGATGAGGCGATCAGCCGACAATGGGTTCTGTTCGGAAAATGTCGGAAGTGAGGGCTGCGACTCGGCTGATGTACCAGGAACCTTGGGAGCTGCGGAATGAGTAGCAGTTGCTTTGGAGGGCGCGCTCGGCTGGCTCGCGATCCGAGAGACATTCTCGTCTTGAGTCTGCCGGTTGATCCGCGGATCGACCGTCGGTGGTTGATTTACCAAAGGAGTGGATTGGGATGGTTGTCTTGGCGCCTCGGCCGCGTCCCGTTTGCGATCGCGATTGAAAATAACCCCTAGCGTTGTGATCACAACGACCAGTCCCAGCGCCAATGCCGCACCGGTCCAAGTGGCAACGGACCTGTCGTGACCGGCCAGAGCGCGACCGGCCAGATTGCGATTGACACTTGGCTGCTCGACCGAGCCTGGCTTGATGTTGACTGCCGTGGCAATCGGTGGAGGACTGCAGACGGGGGGCAACAATGGGTCGGGGGTAACGCGAGCCTCCGCGACAGAGTTAACTTGACGACGTGACCATTCGCGCAATACGCGACCGGAGACGTCGGGTGGCTTGCAGCCCCCTAACACCTCGTCCAAACAAGCGTCGATGATCGGATCTCGGTCGTCGTTCATTTCAGTTTGGCGCTAATACATTCCCGCAACTTCTGTTTGGCGCGCTGCATCAGGTTCTTCGCGCCATCCTCCGTCAATTCCAGATTTGCCGCGATTTGGGCCCGTGTTTGCTGATCACGAAATCGCAGGTCCAATGCTCGCCTGGCTCGCTCCCCAAGTCCTCGGAGACAATCACGCAAGGCATCGAGCAGTTCGTCGCCGTTGTCGTCTCCCGCCCAACGCGCCCAGCTGCGGTCGAGCGATTCGATGTCTTCCATCGCCACCACACGCCCCGCGCGCCGATGGTAGCTGATAAACAAATTGTGGGCAGTCTTACGTAAGTAGGCGGCCGTCGCGGCGCCGCTTAACTCCTGAAATGGATGCTGCAAAACCGCCAGGAATGTCTCTTGCGTCAGGTCTTCCGCTAAGGCCGGTTCGCAACCAATCGCGCGCAAATACCGCCAGATCCCCGCCTGATGCGTCTCGATCAGCCGGACGGGATCAAAGCCGGTAGTATTGGGCACAGGCGCCGCAGTCATGCCATTGATCGTTAAACGATTGCCGGTGAGAAAAGTACTCAAAACATCGCGGAATCGACCAACGTCATTCTAATACCCCAGGATTGTCCCGCCGACTAATTTTGGCAATTGCGTATACCACGATCCGAAGTGATCGCCTGCTTCCAAGTTTAAATAAAAAGGAGTCAGGAACACTGATTCCCGCTAATTAAGACGGGTCGGATTTAGTGTAA
>CAZFLF010001160.1:0-2744 GCA_964519825.1 uncultured Pirellulaceae bacterium
AAACGCTACTGCTCATGCTCGGCGAATTTGGTCGGACGCCGAAGATCAATGCCGACCGTGGTCGAGATCATTGGGGCCACTGTTTCTTCGGGCTGTTCGCAGGAGCCGGCGTGCGTGGCGGTAACGTGATCGGGAAGTCCGACAAAATCGGGGCGTATCCTGCGACCGCTGCCTATTCACCCAATGACGTGGGGGCCACAGTCTATAACGCGTTGTCCATCCCACTTGATGTCGAAGTCCGGGATCGTTTCGACCGGCCGGTCCGACTGAATCGCGGGAAAGTCATCGAATCGCTATTCACCGGGGCCGACGTCTAGGCTGGACAGTGGCAGCCGGCTAGGGCTGCGCTGGCGGAGGATTGTCACCGGTCTTCTTCACTTCCTGTGTGGTGGTAGTCGTCGTTGTGCCGCCAGGCGTCGTAACTTTCGATTCCGTCGTCGTTGACGTTTTCTCGCCGCAACCGAGTGCAGCAATGCAGAGCAGTCCGAGGGCAAGGTAATAGCAAATGCAGGACTTCATCGTAATTCTCCTGGTGGACATAGGCCCGATTTTTATCACTCCGCAGACGTAGCGTAGCGCAGGATAAAGGGCTTGAGGTTCATTTGCAAATGTTATGCCGCTGTGTCGAGGTCTACTCTTCACCAACGTATAAAAGGTTCGAGCCTACGGCGCAGCGGTTTGTTTCTGCGGATAGATGGCGAGTGTGGGATTAGCGTGGATAGTGTCCTCCCACATCCGCACGCCTCCAAAATAGGCATGGTGGTTGCTACCCCGTCGGAATCCCTCTGGGAGCACTGGCAACTTTTTAGCATTTCCTCCACCGAGCATCACATAATCGGCCAGGAATGCAGCTCGGAGCGTCGTGGCGGCATCCAGCACCGCTCGGCGCCATCGTTTCACACCGTGCAATTCCAGACCCTTGCGACTGAGAAAATGATCGAACGATTCTCCGCCGCAAAACTTCAAATGGCCGAGTGCCAGGGGTACGATCTGTCCGTCGATGATGAACGTCGTCCCCACACTGGTCCCCAGGCCCAGGTAGAGCATTTTCCCCCCGTCGTAGCTGCCGAACGCTTGCATACAGGCGTCATTCATCATCCGTACAGGGACGGAAAATGCATGAGCAAAATCGAACTCGACCCAACCGGGTGCCAAATTGTAAGGGTCGGCACTCGGCCGCCCATTAAGAACCGGCCCGGGATAGCCGATGGACACTCGCTCAAACGACCACTCGGCTGCCGCCTGCTTGACGCGCTCCACAAGCTCCGCCGGCGTTAGCTTTTTTCCCGAGGGAAACTTCAACTTATCGGCTTCACCACTCTTCCAGACCTTCACGTTGGTGCCGCCGATGTCCACAACCAAGATATTCACGATCTACCCTCTTTCGGTTTCCTTCGTGAAATTAGCACGTCCAATGCCAACCTGTACAAGCGCAAAGCCCCAGCATTATGCGTCCTCAACGCCGGCCACGTAAACCGCAGTGCCGCCGCTCCGTCCACTCTGGTCGTCGGAA
Organism: uncultured Pirellulaceae bacterium; assembly: GCA_964519825.1. Classification (GTDB taxonomy): domain Bacteria; phylum Planctomycetota; class Planctomycetia; order Pirellulales; family Pirellulaceae; genus CAZFLF01. The sequence continues at coordinate 1,514 of CAZFLF010001160.1, forward strand.
CATCAGGCGATTGCTTGCAACGGCGTGAGAACCGAGGAGAGCGTCGCCGGCGGCGCTCAGTGTCCATTCTCAGTGTCCATTCTCAGTGTCCATTCTCGGTATGGAGATTGCGATGGGAGGCGCTCCTTCCGGTTTACTTTATACCGCAGATTCGTGATAACGATTGCGGCCGCAGGGTAGGACGCAGGCTTCGATAATCGCCGGTGAATCAATGATTGACGACTTTGTTCAGCAGTTTCTCAATGCTCCCACTACGAAAGAAGCGCTGGGTTGGCTCCGCGCTGGTACCGACGAAGACTTTCGGTCGATTGGAGAATTGGAAACGAACGAGGAATCGATCTCGCTGGTCGAATTGATTTACAATGCCGGCGCCAGTGAAGTCTTAGCAGTGGAGATCGACGAGTTTCCCGAAGGACAGAACACAGGGAAGCTCGTCGTCAAATTGCCGGACGATTCCGCCAAGCGAAAATGCATTCTCGATTGGGCCGGCACCATTTCGCAACAGCAAGGGTTTGATCCCGAACCCGACAGCGGCCAACAATATGTTTTTCTGATGCTTGATTAGGAGTAGCTCCATGCCGCGGGCCTAAAGAGTTCCATTCGTCCACCGTGCGCCGCTGGCTTACCAGCCCAGCGAAGTGGCCGTGAGCTGTTGGCGGATTTTTTTAGATGCAAAGCCTACAAACGGCCGGTTGAAGTGGGCGCTGGTTCTGCCCGGAGAAGTCTATTATTCACGTGCATAGAGACGTCAACATGACTACCCCCGACCATGCCTCGGTCGAAGGCACCTTCGCGTACGTCGAAGCGAAGATTCGCCGTGATGCCGAGGGGACTGCATTCGGTAGCGACTTCGAGTGGCTGTGTCAGTGGTTCTTGGAAAACGCTCCCCGCTATCGAGGTCAGTTCGACAGAGTCTGGCTGTGGAAGGATTGGCCGGATCGGTGGGGGACCGATGCGGGAATCGACATCGTCGCCCGAACGCGCGCGGGAGAGTTGTGGGCCATTCAGGCCAAGGCGGATCATCCCGACCGAGCGATCCCAAAGCGAGAAATCGACTCGTTCCTGTCTGAATCGAACCGCCGGCAGTTCGCCTATCGACTCCTCATGGCCACGACGGACGACATCGGGGCCACGGCTCGCCGGACGCTTCACGGCCAAGAGAAGCCGGTGGGGCTGGTCCTGCGTGGTCATTTCCTGACGGAAGAAGTTCAGTGGCCGGTTCAGATTGGAG
>CAZFLF010001161.1:0-2740 GCA_964519825.1 uncultured Pirellulaceae bacterium
CGGAGCATGCAGGTACGTGCCTGGCCGCAGCGATCGGAGCGGGATACGTGCTCGGATGGTGGATCAAACGCAAATGAGTCAACACAATGGCAAATCGTCGCCGCTGGCAACCGTCGCTCGTGACGTGGGCCAAGTCGCTCATGATGTGGTCGAACTCGCTGAGTTGCAGACTGCGTTAGTCCGGACCGAGTTGCAGGGGTGGTGGAAGCAATTTGTGCTGCCGGGCATACTCTTCGCGCTCGCCGCGGTGATCGCCTGTTGTTGTCTACTTATCCTGATTGTGAGTGCGGGGCTGAAACTTGCAGAAGTCGCTTCTCTATCCGTGCCCCTGTCTCTCTTCCTGACGGCGTGTGCAGCCGGCGTGCTCGCCCTACTGATTGCCGCAGGCGGATGGGGTCTTGTGAAAAAGGCGCATGGTCCACTGGAGGAATCGTCTCGCGAGTTAAGCCGGAATCTGCGGTGGATCAAAACGGCGCTCAAGGACGCAACTCGTTCGCCGGCGCCCTATCGAACCAAAAGTAACGAATCCAAGGAGAAGTTTGTATGACCGACGATAGCACCTTCAACTCAACTTCAACCCGTAACTATACAACAACAGACCAGCAGTCACCTGCGGAGGCGGTGTGTGCCTATTTTCAACAATATGCGCGCGAGAAGCCCGAGGTTGTCGCCCTGTGGGCACTTGGCATCGGCTTCGTGCTAGGGTGGAAACTCAAACCCTGGTAAGCGTCAGCTCGAGACTAGTACTCTGTCACAGTTAAAAACGTGGATCGGATTACTGGTGGGAGAGCACTAGTACGATGGCCTACCGCGGCGGTCTGTACTCTTGAGTTTAGTGGGATCCCTTCACGCCGCTGAGCGGATGATGGACAACCGCGTCCCAAGCCAGTTCTTGTAACAGTTGGTTGAGCGATTCATCCCAGCTGGGGTTGTTCGCATTCTTCAAGACCGCGGGCAATGACAACCCGAGCGGGCTGCGGCGATAGATAACCGCGTAATGGCAATAGGCGACAAGCGCTTGCAGTGGCGGTGTAGCATGACCGATGGCATCCGTGAACAGGTCGGTTTGTTTCGTCAGACCCGGCACTTTGCCGGCGGCGATCCTTTCCCGTAGTTCAATGACCGCTTGGCCAACGGGAACCACATACACAACCTGCTTGTCGTGCTTTTGATTGAGCGCGACAACCTGTTCGTCCATACTCTTGAAGTACTCGGCGTGCATCGCCCGCAGATCCGCGCCCGTGCGGGCATTGCGATCAAAAACAGCGGTATGCGTCGCCAGTATTGAGTTCTGAAAAAAATCCAAAAGCGGTGATGAATCCCCGCACTCCAAGGATCGGGCATCTCATGACCTTTGTACGCACTATTTGCCTTCTCATGACTTTGCCACTTTTCACTTTGGCGGAGGACGCAGCCGGTCGGCCTGAATTCATCGAACCGCGTCTCGTCCATTTGCGGAGCGGAGGAGTTCGCGAGTGGTCCGAGTTTCCCGAAGCGCCGCAGGGTGCCCAGCTAGATGTGGTGTTTCGGGCCATGCGGAATGATCGCGAGTCCGTGCTGCGATTGCGGCAGCAGGATGTCAAACAGGGCTGGCGCATCTTGCTCAATAACAAGCCACTTGGGGAACTCGTGCGGGACGAGAACGACATGGTTCTCTACTTCCCCGTTCCATCCGGAACGCTGATCGATGGTGACAACCTGCTCCGCATCGAACCGCAGTCGCGCAGCGACCAAACGAGCGATGACATTCGCGTGGGGCAGTTGCAAATAGAGCCGCGCGCGGTACGCGATGTCCTCAACGAAGGAACCGTGGAGATCCATCTCACCGATGATGCACAAAACAAGCCGCTCCCTTGCCGGCTGACGATCGTGGATGGTGACGGAGCGCTGCAGACCACCGGCGCGATCTCGAACGAGCAACTGGCAGTTCGGCCGGGGGCGGTTTACACGTCACGAGGGGAGGCGCGATTCGGAATGCCGGCGGGTCGCTACACGATTTATGCCGGGCGCGGGTTTGAATACTCACTGGCAAAGGCCAATATCACGGTCGTAGCCGGTGAGACGATTCGGCAGATGCTTTCGATTCGCCGAGAAGTCCCCACCGACGGGTACGTGGCCTGCGACACTCACGTCCATACACTCACGCATTCTGGCCACGGTGACGCGACCATGACCGAACGCATGATCACGTTGGCGGGCGAGGGGATCGAGTTGCCGATCGCCACCGACCATAACGTCCACATTAATTACGAACCCCTCGCGCGGCAGCTCGATCTTCGACAGTATTTCACTCCGGTCATGGGAAATGAGGTCACGACGAGCGTCGGGCACTTCAATGTGTTTCCAATTTCGACCGATGCTCGCGTGCCAGACCACCGGAAAAAAGACTGGGGGGCGATCTTCGGCGAAATCTTTCAGACGGCCGGAGTACGCGTGGTCATTCTCAATCACGCTCGCGACCTGCATAGCGGTGTGCGTCCGTTCGGGCCGAAGCTGCACAACGCGGTAATCGGAGAGAACGTGCACGGCTGGCCGATGCGATTTAATGCGATGGAAGTGCTCAACTCGAGTGCCGTTCAGACGGATGACCTGCAGTTGTTTCGCGACTGGATGGGAGTACTCAATCGCGGCTACGCCATCACGCCGGTAGGAAGTAGCGACTCGCACGACGTGGCCCGGCACTTCGTCGGGCAGGGGCGCACCTACATTCGCTGTCCGGATCAAGATCCCGGAAACCTCG
>CAZFLF010001162.1:0-2740 GCA_964519825.1 uncultured Pirellulaceae bacterium
AGGAACTACTGAGTATTGTGTCAATACACAAAAATATCGTTCCGCGCCTATTTCGTGTATTGACACGAAATTACTGACTGCTAGAATGATCGCAGTTCATTGAGAGTTGATTAGACGAAAAAACCCGGTGCAACCTTGGCGGGTCACACCGGGCGAAGACAAAACTAGCGGCTACGCCAGAATGTCCCCTCACAAGAGCATTCTAGCAGCCGCCCAGAAAAACGGGAATGGTTCGCGATGATAGCTCTAGCCCCCAAATGCACGCACGAGAACAAGGCGAAGCACGGCAAAGATCGACACGGTAACCAGCGATGGAAGTGCCGAGACTGCGGTACGACGTTCGCCAGCAACGAGCAACGCCCCTTGGGTGCCATGCGGATTGACCTGGATAAGGCGGCCGTTGTCCTCAACATGCTGCTGGAAGGGATGAGCATCCGGGCGTGTCAGCGCATCACCGGCATGAAGCGAGATACAATCTACGACCTGATCGTCCACGTTGGCGAGAACTGCGACCGATTCCTGCAAGCGGTTGTGGTCAACGTCCCGGTGAAGTACGTCGAGCTGGACGAACTTTGGGGCTTCATCGGTTGTAAGGATAAGACCAAGAAGGCTCGCGGACGCACGGACGATTGCGGCGATTCATGGACGTGGTGCGCGATTGATGCCGACAGCAAGATGATTCTGTCCCACGCGGTAGGCCAGCGAGATGAGTCGACTTGTTTGCGATTCTTGCAACGGCTCAACGGTGCGACCCTGGGGCAATTCCAAGTCACCAGCGACGGGCTAGGACTCTACACGTACAACGTGCCGTTTGAACTCGGAAACCGGATCTCGTTCGCCCAGTTGATTAAGAGCTATTCGGCCAGCCAAGTCGAAACGCGGTACAGCCCCGCGACGATAACCGGCATTGAAATTGTTCCGCGATTCGGCAACCCGGACTTGGACAAGGTTTCGACCAGCTACGCCGAGCGGTTCAACTTGTCGGTTCGGATGCACGTGCGCCGGTTTACGAGACTGACCAACGCTCACAGCAAGAGCAGCCGTCACCATGCCGCGATGACGGCGCTTTTCATCTGCTGGTACAACTTCTCACGTCGCCACGATTCGCTTCGCGGAAAGACGCCAGCGATGGCGGCTGGATTGGCTGACCGCGTGCTGTCGGTCAAGGAATTGCTTGAAGCTGCGGCGCGAGATTGAATTTGGAAAGAGATGTGATAGGCTTCCCCCCGAAGTTATGGGGATGCAATGATGCGCTGGGTTAGTCTTCGACAGTTCACGTATTACACCTGCCATGTGCTGGGAATTGTCCTGATTTTCTTGTCTGGGCTGGTCGCTGCCGCTCTAAAAACAGATCGATCCCACTTCTGGCCAACGGTTGGCGATTGTCTCCAGATCGTTCAAGAGACGGCTTGGATCGGAATTCCAGTGATGCTGCTCACGTCTGCGGTCTGTAAGATCGTCTGCCGAGCGGTGGGTGAACCGTGGGTATGGAAAGTCCTACAAGGGATTTTGAATGACTACCAAAAAAACTCCTTTCGCACTCCGAACCCACTCCACGAGCATCGAGTCACACTTTTTCAGCACAAACGGTATATAATGGTGACGCCAGAGCGGTTCCAGTTATTTGGGTGGGGTCGAATGCCTTGGCATGGATGGCTTGTTCCTGTGCTGCGCTCCAATCACACTAGTCGACGGTGCTCATCAATTTTCTTGGCACCAGATGCCGCACGCCATGCCGAAGGTGTCGCTGGCATTGCATGGGCATCTAATGGAGTGATCCGGATCGACGATTTACCCGAACTTAATGGTGATTCTGTCCGAGAACTGATTGGTGAATATGCAAGGAAATCGTTCGTTAAGGAAGATTGGATCGAAGTAAGGATTAAAAAGGGAGGAAAACTCGCCAGATCCTTTGTTGCAATTCCGATTGAAAGACACAATCAGAGGTGGGGTGTTTTGGTGCTTGATAGCACTGCTGTCGGGAAGTATGGAATTATTCCTAATGTGCGACTGCGCATTGCAACGCTTGCACTGATTATCGGAAAACTCCTGGAAAGGGCATAGCGATGCAAGAATGGGTCCCTCTCAATCGACTGAAAGTCAATCAGGCCACAAAGCAGATAATCGACGGTGTCGAGCTGGAGATTTATGTCTCTCCATACGACGTCCCGGAGGGTGTGCGCGGAAATTTCAACGCAGACAAGAAGCATTTTGTCATCGACTTTCGGTATGCCGGCGGTGAAACTGAGAATCTATATAGCGAGGAGGTTGAGCCGCACATTACCCTGCATTTGGGACGCAACAGTCGCCGCATTTACCACATCGTGGTAGACACGGTTTCGCTGGGAGCAAAGGAGGTTGGTCTAGTGCTAGGTGTTGAGCTAGTCAAAAATCAGGTTCAACATGCAATCGATACGCTTGCCGAAAAACCGGGATTGGCAACTCGGCTCGGCAATTACCGCCTTACCAAGAAGGTGATTGCGGACAATAGCGAACGATTGTTTTCTGGCGCTCATTGATCTAAAGCTTTGATTCGGCGTGACGTAAGGCGAATCAAATGACGCGACAATCGGTCCTTCAACTCGGTTCCGTCCTTCTGGACGCAATGCAGCGCAACCCGCAGGCCACGCTGGCCGATCTACGGGAAGAAGTCGTGAAACTCGAAGACGCCCTTGAACGGCTGATTGAACAGCATGGGAACGAAACGACGCTGGAAGAAGTTTTCAGGCGGATGCCGGTG
>CAZFLF010001163.1:0-2737 GCA_964519825.1 uncultured Pirellulaceae bacterium
CTCGAGCTAGCCTGTTGATTCGGTTGCGTGATTCCCATGATCACGACGCTTGGCTGGAGTTCGTCTCGATCTACGAACCGGCCGTCTATCGGCTGTTGCGGCGTAACGGGCTGCAGGATGCCGACGCTCTGGAGGTGATGCAGGAACTATTCATGGCTTGAGTCGCAGCATCGATCGCTGGGACATGTCGAAGGAGCGAGGATCATTTCGCGGGTGGCTACGACGCGTGGCTCGGAACCTGGTCATCAACTTCTTGAAGCACAGGCAACATCAACCGGTAGCGTTGGGTGGATCGAATTGGGAACAGACACTCAATGATTTGCCGGCCGAAGTCGATTCGGAGTCCGATTTGATTGATCGCGAATTGCGTCGTCAATTGTTTCGATAGGCGGCAGAACAAGTTCGTCCGGACGTGCACCCGTCAACTTGGCAAGCGTTTTGGGAGACGGCGGTGTGCGAGGCTTCGGTCGCAGCAACTGCCACTAAACTCGGTATGTCGATCGGGGCGGTGAAAGTGGCGAGACAACCGCTCGATGTCATACTTTCTTTCAGTGCCAATGACATGCTCGGTCTGTTCCGTGCCTGTCTCCCTGCGCGCCGACAACCGTTCAACGGTACGGCCTCCTGGCATCGGTACGCTTTCTATTGCATTTGATGCGATCAAGTAAGCTAATGCGTGAATCGGGTGTCCGCGGTGACTAGCCCGTAGCCGTCACGCTCCGTCGTGACGTAGCTTAATACGAAAATAGATGCTGTTTCGAAAGTGAGGCCGCACCGGCAATGGGTGTTTCCTCCGCGGTTCGAGCTACGTCACGACGGAGCGTGACGGCGCGTGAAAGCGCATGTGCGATCGCGGCGAACGAGAATAATTCCATGTCCATTAAAGCCACGTGTCACTGCGGGGCACAGTTCATGGCACAGCCTGCATTGGCGGGCAAGACGGTCAAGTGCCCGTCGTGTGGACAGTTCTTTCAAGTTCCCAGGCCGAGCCTACCACGTGAATTCACCGTTGCCTGTACCTGCGGGCGGGTCTATCCGGTCAAGCCGGAACTGTTTGGACGGCAAGTTCGTTGCCAATCTTGCGGTTGTCAATTTGTCGTGCCGACTCCCGGCAGGCCACCGGTCCGTCAGACCGATCCACTCGGGTCGGCCAATCCGCTCGACGGCCTCGGGGATATGTCGAACTGGGGAATGCCAACCGGCGTCGGCTCGGCCATGAATATGCCATTAGGCAATTCGACCTTGCCTTCAACTCCCTATTCCTATCGGGCATCGACCACGAAGCGTAAGTCATCCTTCGAAGTGAACAAGAAACTGGTCGCCCTGATTGGACTGAGTGCTCTGACGGCGGTGGCGATTGCTGCGATTTCCGTGGCGACATTCCTGTGGTGGCGTTGGGGAGGTCGCAAATACAATTCCCCTGAAGCGGTCTTCGCAGCCAACAAGCAGGCGACCGCGAACAAGGACTGGAAAACCTACTTCGATACGGTGACGCCCGAGAGCCAGGCTCAGATGGTAGGAGCGCTCGTGTTTGCCCTGAAAATGTCCGGCACGATCGACCCACGGATTACCGAGCTTCTTTCGAAGCATGGTGTGATTAACGAACCGAGTCCGCGACCCAGGACGGACGATTTCACACAACTCATGGCACAGATGCAGGAAGAAATCCGAAAATCCGGCGATTCGGTCAAGGACAAACGAGCCTTCTTTGTCGATGCGATGAGTCAAATAGAACTTCAAGGAGAACGGATGAAGAAGCAAATGGGGATCCAAGCTGGCGCACTCGAGGACGCGGGAGCCAACTCAACATTGAAAGACGTCGTCGTGGAAGGGGACTTCGCACGTGGAACTCAATCGATCGCAATCAATGGCCGCACCTTCGACCTACCGATCTCCTTTCGCAAGATCGATGGGGGCTGGCGAATCGATATGACCAGCTTAGGCGGAGTGCAGGCGGCGGGCGATCGAAGCAATCCTCTTATGCCAGGCCCCACCCAAAAGTAGCGGTCACGCTCCATCGTGATGCAGCGGCGATACTTTGGAGTATTCACGGCGTTGCCGCTTACCTCACCCGATGGCGGAAGGTTGAAAGCCTTGTCGCAGCAAATTCAGCAGCGCGGCTTCGATCGCGACCAGGTCCACCGGTTGGTCGGTCGTTCTCCGCAAATCGACCTTCATGCTTTCGCCAGAGGGGAGTGACGCGGTGACGGAAACGAGCTTTTCCACCGTAGCCTCTTCGTATTCATGTACGATAGTCGTGCCATCTCGATAGGAACTACGCCGCATAACGATCGCGCCCAGTACCTCATTGAATTCGGGAATTGGCCGGCGAACTTCGTCAGGCACAACTCGAACGATTGGTTCGGTCTCGGGAATGAGCTCGAATTCAAATTCTTCGAGCCAATCTGAATTCCAGCCTGGGACACACACATAGGTTTCGATGACTTCTTTACCGTCTTACGTCTGGGTGAAATCCGATCGGCAGGTCCTCGTTCCCAGCGGCCCACCGTGGTCTCAAATCGGCCACCGGATCGGAACCAAAACGATTAATCAAATTCACGACCACCAGAACGTCGATTGCGCTCCGATATCCGTTTCCATCGACGTCATGACGATTGCTTTCGTTGTGCCAATTATCTGTGAGTGGATCATAGACATCGCCGGCACACGGCATGCGGTTCTCCAAGCGTTCGATTCGCGGAATTCGACTTTTCGTCAGCTTCATGGGAACCGCCCG
>CAZFLF010001164.1:0-2737 GCA_964519825.1 uncultured Pirellulaceae bacterium
GCCCCGGTCGACCAGGTGGTGGACGAGAGGGGTATGCGGGCGCTCCTGGATCTCCTCCGGGTGGAGGTGGAGCCCCGTCTGGCTTCGGTGGTGAAGGTGGCGGCGGCAATGACGCAATCGCGCAATATACCGGTGAATTCGGTTCGATGGTCCTGGAAAAGTTCCAAGAGCGTGTCGCGAGCGGCAAGTTTGGACGCGCGCTCAAGGAGGCTCCAACCGGCACGTCTGGCACAAATGGGGGCGGTGGCTTTCCTGGAGGTGGTGGCTTTTCTGGGGGCGGCGGTTTTGCGCCTGGCGGTTTGGGAGCGGGTGGACTAGGCGGTGCGATTCCTGGTGGAGCAGGCCAGCCACCAGGTATGCGCGGTGGCGCGCGCGGAGGTGCCGGGGGTATTAGCGGTGTGGGCGCCGGCGGCGCCTTGGGTGGAGCTGGAGATAAGTCAGCACCAGGACAGATTGCCACCGGATTGACACTGCTTGGAGTTGGCAGCGACAAGGATTTGAAGGAAAAGGGGAAGCAAGCTCGCGTCGATGTGCTGGCGATCTTCCGCGTGAAGTTGTCGATAAACCGCGCCGGATTCATCAACAACGACGCCGAGATCGTCCTCCTTGATCCGGTAAAGGGGACGGAACTATTCAATTCTGGGACCCTCAATAATATCAAAGTGCAAAAGGACCGCGAACTAAATAAGGACGATGGTGTCGAGAAGGAAGTCAACAAGTTGTTTGAGTTCATCGATAAGGATTTGACCGTAACCGACATGCCTAGCGCTTTGACGCCGGAGAAGGTCAAGACTTTTCGAGTCGAGAAGCAACTGCTGGTCGGGGTCATCGACGATCCGTTAGCCGTGTTGACGGAGATTCGCTTTTATCATCGCAATAAACTGTTGACTGACGCCGATGCCCATGCGGCACTGTCCAAGGTCGCGGGTGACGCCAATGCGAAGACTTTGCTAGATGGCAAAGAGGAAGACCGTAAAAAAGTTGTTGAGAAATGGCTGCCGCAAGGCTAGCTTGGCCGGAAACTCCGTTACACATGAGAATCAACTTGTACGGCCTGAGATGCATTCGATTGGCATCTCAGGCCGTTGTTTTTGAGCAGACCACCGACGTATTATGCAGATGAGGCTCGCATCCACCGTGGCGCGAAATTGATTTCGCGATTGAGCGAGCCGACTTGTGAACTAGACTAGATTGCAGTCAGCTAGATTTCAGTCAGGCTGTCTTGGGGAGTTGAATCCGGCAGTACGCCAGCCCTCATCGGCATACTCCCAGTGCCAATTCAGCTCGCTCAGCGAATAAGTTGCGAAACCCTGGAGAAGTATTCCCATCGTGTACGAAATCGAACGTGAAAAGAGCGTCGCGAGCGAAGCCGCCGTGCTGGTTCGCGTGATTTTGCCCAATCAATCCTTTGATGATGATCCACTCGACGAGTTGACGGGACTAGCCATCACCTCCGGTGCGAAGGTGGTTTCTGGAGTTACTCAGCGTCGCGAAGCCCCCGACGTCAGCACCTATCTTGGCAAGGGCAAAGTCGACGAAGTGAAATTGCTCGTCGATACCCATTCCGCGGACGTTGTGATCTTTGACAACGATCTTTCCCCGGGCCAAACCAGAAACCTGGAAAAGGCAATTGGTTGCAAGGTGCTGGATCGCACAGAGCTGATTCTGGACATCTTCGCGACGAATGCGCGCACCTACGAAGCTCGGCTGGCAGTCGAGTTGGCCCAGCTCGAGTATTCATTGCCGCGCTTGAAGCGGATGTGGACCCACTTGTCGCGCATCAAAATGGGAATCGGAATGCGTGGACCGGGTGAAAAGCAATTGGAAGTTGACCGGCGGTTGGTCGAGAAACGCATTCATGATCTGCGCACGGACCTGCACCAAATCGAACGGCGCAAGGAACAACTCGTTTCGTCGCGGCACGACCACATGACCGTGTCACTGGTCGGTTACACCAACGCCGGCAAATCGACCCTGATGAATACTCTCACGGGTGCCGGTGTGTTTGCGGCGGACAAGCTCTTCGCCACACTCGACACACGCACGCGCCGGTGGCAATTGCCGAATTGGGGACCGGTGTTACTGAGTGATACGGTCGGGTTCATTCGCGACTTGCCGCACCATGTGATCGCCAGCTTTAAGGCGACGTTGGAAGAGGCGCGGCAGGCCGATCTGTTGTTGCACGTCGCTGACGCCAGTAACCCGGCGGTACTCGATCAAATCAGCGCCGTCTATGAAGTGTTGCGGGAGCTGCACATCGAGGAAAAAGATACGTTGCTCGTGCTCAATAAGATTGACCGGCTTGACTCGCCGGAACGTTTGGAAGGTGTGCTCCGCCATTATCCAGGCGCAATTCCCGTCAGCGCCGCACGGAACTTGCGAATCGACAAGTTGCTGTGGGCCGTGAGTGACGCACTAAGCCGCAATTTCCTGGATCTGGATATCGAGACGGGTGTCGATAACGGCCGGCTGATGGCGTATCTCGCCGCGCACGGTGAAGTCATGTCCCGGCGATTCAACGACACTCGAGTCATCATTCACTGCCGTCTTCCGCAGAAACATCTGGGACGTGTCTCGGAGCCGGGCACTGTGGTGCGTCGTCATGAGACAAACGGCAACGGGGCGATCGGAGTCCTCGCGCCTGTTCCGGCGACGCAGCTCCATTCGCAATCATGACGAGACGGAGCTTGCACGGATCGCGAGCGATCGTCACGGGCGCTTCCGGGGGCATTGGACG
>CAZFLF010001165.1:0-2731 GCA_964519825.1 uncultured Pirellulaceae bacterium
GCGAACGATTCCCGAACTCGGCCGTCTGCTATGAGGTCGCCGACCTGCTGCACCCGCCGCCGGGTTGGCACCGGCAGTTTGATTTCGTGTTCGAAGCCTACACGTTGCAGGTGCTGCCGCCGGACATCCGCACCAACCACACCAGACAGCCATCTTCTTACGGCAATTTGCGCTGCTTGGGCAATCGGATAATGGGCTCAGTGAATATGGCCTCGGCCGAGAAAAAACTAGGCGTCCCAGGGTACTGCAAAAGCCCGCCCGCCTTACGCAGATCCCGGCAAAATGTTGGGTGTCTGGTTTCTCCCACGTCTGGTCACTTCAGGAACTGTTGGAAGCGGCTGTATAGTCAGGTGATAGCCTTGCAACGTACCCAAAGAACCAGAAGTGCGCCTCTGGTGGCACTCCATTTGGATCAACCACCACGATGAACGGAACGTTTACTTTTGCTCCAGATGCCAGATATTTTCGATGCCACTCTGCAGCTGTGGGGTTTTTCATTCGCATGATCCGCTGCGTAACAACATCCCGAACCCCGTAACGCTTTGTCGCTCCCCACGCTCCAAAGTAGACGCAGACCAGCGTCACGAGGATGGCCAACGTGCGAACGGTGAAGCGGGGGCGGAAACGGAATTTCATATCCCTCTCGCTCCGAAGGAATTCATTCGGGGCCGGGCACAACAACAACTAAGAGGAAAACGAGTACACAAAATGCCCAGCATCCATAACAAAAACCAATTAGCACTGCTCGACTCGTCCCAACCAAGATCTTGCCAATTAGTGCTCCGACGCTACCCGCAATGATGAATAATCCTACGGCGAGAATCGCAAGCGAATCCGCCAACACGCCGAACCTCATCGTTCCAAAAGCGAAGGACACGATGCCGACGAATGTCAGCAGATCCCTAATGCTCATTTTCCAGCGTTTTTCCAACTCTTCCCCGCGGGACATGCCGGCCATTGTAGCGGTCACCTGGGGGATTGACCCGTCCAGCTTCGACGGAATTCTGGCGGCACGATTGGCACAAGCGGGAATTCCCGCGTCGTTAGATTCCTGATTTCGTTCCTTGTTGGATTCGGTTTTTATACCTGGATCGTTGTGTCCTAAGAGTGCGTTGCTGGGGCGGGTCACTTCAAAAGCCACATCGCAAGTGCCACAAGTCCAATGAGCACCCACAACCCTAATTCCACGTAGCTGAGTAGATCACGCCGAGGACCCCAAAACAAAATCGATAGGAAACTTCGCGGCCTTTTGTCTTTGTCGTCCATGCCGGAATTGTAGCTCACGTCGTGCTCGCCGTTGTTGCAGAATCGGGTACTGGGTCTTCAGTGTAGAGCCACTCATCTGTCACCAGTGGTGTCCCAAAAAGTGCGTTGCTGAGTAATCGACCGGGAGTCGCGCAGTTTGAAAACAACTGCCAAGAGAAATCTCATCGCGGGCTAAAACCATGCGTCACTTGCAGGTAGGCAAAAAGCAGGGCGTAGCTTGCAACACCACCGACAATGAACCCAATGGCTTAAGCTAAAACGGTCCCGCGCCACACCAGGCAACAAAACCCGGCAATGCATCCACCGAAGCTGAATAATCCCAGTGAACGAAGATCGCTTGCGATGTCGTAATGTGGAAACCACGGATAATTCGGTAGGCAAAACAGGCCGAGTGCTACGGCAATCGCGGTCGTATGCCCTAGCAATCGACGAATGGTGATGCGCCATCGCTTCGCCTTTTCTTCGCCGCGTGACATGCCGGCATTGTAGCTCACGTCGTACTCAGCGTTGTTGCAGAATCGGGTACTGGGAACGATGTGTGTTGGTAGGCCAGCGGTCAGTCGCCATACCGCCGAGCATGAGGCGATGTACCCCACTTCCACGTGGAATCAAACGGCAGCTTAATCTTCGGGCCAAATAGCCATAAATAGAAGAAGCGAGGCTTCGAAAATCGCGGACCAAAAGAAACTGAATCCTGTCCGCCATCGTCGAAGAGGTCGTAGGTAAGGATAAGCGGCATCGGTGAATTAACGCGGTAGACACAAACCCAGTACGGTGCGTTTCGTGCGGCCAACTTGTTAAACGGATTTATTGGCCGTTGGTTTATCACAAAGCCCTGCTTTGTCACTCCATACTTTCTTGTTGGTTCCCATGCACCGAAATACGCGCAGACCAGTGTCACGAAGATTGCGAGCGTGCGGACGGTGAAACGGGGGCGGAAACGCATGTTTTATACTGATGTTCTAAAGGTACTTTGCGCTGAGCGGGCGTTGCCAGTCCGACTCGAACGGCAACTTGATCTTGGGGCCAAAGAACCACAAATAGTAGCGCCTCGGAAAAAGGATTACCCCACCGGTATCGTCAAATTCTCCTTCGTCTTGGCAAATTAGAAGCGGAAGTATTGCGGTTGCCCGGTCGCACTGCGTTCCTTTCAGGTAGTCACGATACGATCCATGCGATCGTTGCAGTGAGTCGGCATATCGCTTGGTTGGCCGCCATGACGCGAGATAGACGCAGCCGAGAGTTACAAGGATGACCAGCGCGCGAACTGAGAATTGGAGGCGAAATCTCATTTGGGAAACTGCCCGCGTCTCACATCGTCCAGGACTCCAATGTGCTTGGCATAGTCCTCGAATCTTTCTAACGCACTCGCCAATCGCGACCGGTCAAGCCACCATCCGATTGCCATTGCGTGACCGTTGCAACCAGCGCGGGGGCAGTCCGCGCGGGCAACGGCGAGCTGCTA
>CAZFLF010001166.1:0-2729 GCA_964519825.1 uncultured Pirellulaceae bacterium
AATCCCTGTTGGAGCAGTTGCGGATACGGCAGTTGTCAGTCGAACAGATCGAGACCTACGAACGGCAGCGCGCCGCAGCGGAAAAACTCAGGACGTTGAACGAAGCCCAAGCGCTGGCCGAGGTGCAACCGAAGTTGACAATCGCGCGCGCTCAAGCACACGTCGCCGAAAGTCAAGGCGAAGCCGACTTGGCACGTGCCCGCAAACAAGCCGAGCAAGCGGTTGTACAAGCAGAAGGGGAATTACAACGCGCTAAACGCTCCGCGCAACAGATTGTCATCTTGGCCGAGGCGGAAAGTCAGAAGCAAATTCTGACGGGCCAAGGTGAAAGCCAGCGAGCGATGCAGGTCGGTTTGGCTGAGGCGGCCGTACTAATGCGTAAAGTCGGTTCCTACGGCGACCCTCGGTTGTATGCTCTGTCGCGGATGAGCGAACTATTGTCCGAAAGCAAGCAGCCGCTGGTTCCGGAGCGAGTGTTCGTATCAGGAGGCAATGGCGACACGAGCCACGTTGGGCCGGCGAACGGCCTTGTTGGAATGTTGGTCAGCCTGCTGGTCGCCGAAAAATCGGGATTCCAAATTGGCGACCCGGCGGAGTTGGCCGAGCTAAAGCGTCTGACCGATCGACTGACACACTCCGCGCTGGAGACCATGGAAACCGGCGGCGGAGTCCCAATTGCAATCGCGCCGCCGCCGCAATCCGCGGCGTAAGTTTGGCCACCTCGCGTTCCGCCCGGCGTCGCTGGGAGCCGGGCGGTTCTTTTGCTCGATCGACATGGGTGGCTGGTGGCGTCGCTGCGCTCCGCCACCAGCCACCCATGGCCCTCGGAAGCGGACATCTCGAAGCGTGGTGCCTGGTAGGGGTTTCCGCACGGAATTCACCAGAAAGTGAATCCCAACCGCGATTCCGAGGGTAACAAGAATTGAAAAGGGCATCCGGATGGCCTACCATCGCGGAGCAGGAGATTCCCGTGTTCGATTCCCATTCCCGACACCCTCCGCCGATCGCTGATGTCGCGTCATCGTCGCTGGTAACCGCCGAAGCGATTGAAGAGCAGGTCGAGGTGGTCGAAGGCCCGGCAAGTACCTCTGCGAGCCTCCCGGCGCCTCCCGTCGAGATTTTTCCGGCGGAATCCGTGGGGAGTGAATTAGCCGTTCTCGGGTCTAGTCTGCCGGTCCGGATTTGGCGGGCCGGATGCTCGGCCGCCGCCTGGTTATTTGGCTTGGCCAGTGTCCTGGTCGGATTGGCATTCCTGGCTGCGGTTCCGATCGTCCAATTTCTGAGCTTGGGATACTTGCTGGAAGCGAGTGGGAGGATCGCGCGTACCGGGCGGTTCCGCGCGGGGTTTGTAGGATTCCACCAGGCGGCCCGCGCGGGCAGCATCGTGTTAGGCACGTGGTTGCTGCTGTGGCCGTTGCGGTTTCTGTCTGACTTCTGGTATTCCGCGCAGTTGATCGCGCCACGAGGGCAGCCGGCCGTATTGCTGCGAGTGCTTTTGCTGACGCTCACCGTCCTATTTATTGCGAACGTGATTCTGGCATGGTTCTCCGGTGGCAAGCTTCGGCATTTTTTTTGGCCGTTGCTCGCGCCGCTGTTTTTTGGAATGTGGTTGCTGCGTCGAATTGTCGCCAGCCACATTTTGCGACCGATCGTACGCCCGATCGTGGGTACGGTCTCACCACGCCTGTTGGCCGATCTTACCGCGGTGCCCGCGTTGGACGAGTGGTTTCCGCCGGCGATCTTCTGGTCGAATTGGCGCCGCGGACGTGTGTTTGCCCGAGCCCGCGATGCGGCTTGGGATTTTGTCCACGATTTGCGCCTTCCCTACTATTTTTCGCTTGGAGCGCGAGGTTTCTTCGGCGCGCTCGTGTGGTTGCTCGGACCGGCCGTATTGATGATCGGGATGACGAAGGTGCCGGCGATCATGTCGGAGTTGGGGGCTGGCGACGGAGCGTTGCAGCTATTCACGGCGCTGTCCGGACTGTCGGGATTCATTGGCTCGCTGTTGATGGCCGTGGTGATTCTGTATCTGCCATTTCTACAAACACATTTCGCCGCCGAGAATCGGCTGTCCGCGATCTTTGAAATCGGCACGGTACGACGCCTCTTTCGCCAAGCGCCGGTCGCCTATTGGTTGGCGTTGTTCATCACGTTCTTGTTTGCATTGCCGCTGTTTTTGCTCAAGATCGAGTACACGTTCCGCGAGCTGTTGTGGATTCCGAGCTTGGTGTTTGTTCTCTTTATCTACCCGGCCCGCTTGTTGACCGGCTGGGCTTTGGCGCGGGCGAAACGGCGACAGACGCCGCGATACTTCCTGGTACGGTTTGTGGCGCGAATTGCGGAGTTGCCAGTCGTCGGGTTTTACGTGTTAGTTTTGTTCCTTACGCAGTATATTTCTTGGTCCGGTGCCTGGAGCTTGCTGGAGCAGCCTCCATTTCTACTGCCTGCGCCGTTTTTCTTCGGGATGTAGTGGCCGTCCCTCCCAAGCTTCGCCGCGCTGCGACGAATGAATTTAGGTTCCGAGAGACGGAGTGCTGGAGTATTGGCGCCGTGTTTTGGAAAAACGTTTCGCCTACGCGCACGTCGCCGGACTCCAGCACTCCATCGCCCGGGATCCCGCGGTCGATTGCCGGATCACGTAGGACGGGCACCTTGCCCGTCATTCCGGCTAGACGGGCAAGGTGCCCGTCCTACAAACGGATGTTGCCGTCTGCCCTACTGGTGCGAGT
>CAZFLF010001167.1:0-2728 GCA_964519825.1 uncultured Pirellulaceae bacterium
CAGCCACCTTTGTGTCCGGCTCCCGGAAGATAGCCAGCGACGTGAGACCGGCCCCTTTGTAGGCTTCGTGCATGGCCTGGAAGTACGCCAGTTCCTTATCGCAACCCGAACAACCGCAAGTCAGCCGCACCAACACCGGGCCTTTGGCAGTCAGCTCAGCCAGGTCGATTTCCTTGCCGGTCGCATCCTTAATCGTGAACTTCGGAGCCTGCGTGCCGACGTCGACTTTCTTTTCCGTGGGCTTTTCCACGGGCTTCGGCGAATCAGCGGCAAACGCTACGGTGGCGGTCAGCAACAGCATCGATGCGAAGGTCGAGAATCGAATCATGGAAAGGCTCCGTGTCGTGAGATTAGCGGTGGGAACTTTGAGGCACGTCCAATGCAGGTCGGCATTCTAACCCATCGGCCGGGGACGTACAACGTTGTTCACCGCGGGGTAGTGGGTCGGTCTAATCCTGAGTTTTTTTGGGCCGGGTGTTGTAACTGAGAACTGGAACCAGATCGCCCATGTTTGCGACGATCCATTTCTCCACCGCTGGCGGCCACCGACCAATGCCAGACCCCTCTTCATCCGTGTGCTTCCATCCGTGTGCAATCTGGTATTGAAAGACTGCGCACACGGATCGAGTCACACGGATGGAGTTCTATGTCCAACCTGCAAAGACTTTTCACTCCGGCGCGGTCAGCGACTCCGTCAATCGCTGCAAAGGAATGATGAGCCAGTCGGGACGATAAGTTAGTTCGTAGATCGACTCGATCAGCATCTTTTCCAAGAGGAACGTGCCAAGCAGTCTGTGGAATTCATTGGTGTCTGGCGCGGAGAAAGAGGCGGCTCGCGTTTGTTCCTCGTACGTCGACACGAAGGTGTCTTGGACCAGTCGGCTCCAAAAATTCGTCCAAGTCGCGACCAGCGGGGCGTCTTCGGGTCGCACGGCTCCTACCGGTCGGCCGCGGCCGGTGGTGAGGCCGCGAACTGCGCTGATTGCCGCATAGTCGAACGAGCGTAGCATGCTGGCTACGTCGCGTAGCGGGGAACGTTTGATGCGACGTTCGCCCAGCGATTGCAGAGGCGAGCCCTCGAAGTCGATGAATATGAAATCCTTCCCGCTGAACAGCAGCTGACCCAGATGGCAGTCGCCATGGCAGCGAATCCGCTTGGACTCCAGCGGTTCCTGGACGAGCCACTGAAAGCGCTGTTCCAGTTCCTCCTTGTGGTGGATGAGTGTGTCGCAGAGGGGCCGGCATTCGGCGGAAAGTGCATCGCGCGTGAGACTCAGCCGGTACAGTGTGTCCGAAATCAACTTTCGCATTGATTGATAAGTCGAGCGTTGGTATTGCGGCGAAAACTCTTCGGGAGCAAACTCTGGCCGCTCGCGATCTACCGCCAACGCGATGTGCAATTCGGCGAGACGCCGGGCGATTAGACGCACGGTCTCCAGGTAACCCCCGACGCATTCGGTCACCGCGACGGGAAGGGGCGCGGCCTCGCCGACTGGACGGAGTAATCCGTCGAATGGCGATGTCTGTTCGGCGACCGGCAGTGCCGTGACGCGCTCAAAGAAAGCGCTGAGTTCGTCCAGTGTTAATTGCCAGGCATCTCCTTCGTTGGGCACAAACTGATGCACCACTCCCAAGCAGATCGGCAGCGATTGTCGCCGGCGGCAGGTAATCTCGCCGAGCCATTCCGCCGCGGTCGCGAAGCCTGGGGGCTGAGCCAATAATCGGCCGAGTTCGCTTTCTGGATGCAGTCCTTTGTCGACTCGCCGGAATAACTTGAGGACCAGCGACGATCCGTACGCAACCGATGCATTGTGGAGTTCGCCACGCAGCCGCTCCGGTTTCGCCGCTCCAGCGTCCTGCGCTGCTGGTAAGAGAGCAGCCCGGAAATCGACAGTCAGTTCCGAGCCTTGGCTGCCGAGCACCGCCTGGTCTTCCGAGAAGAGTTTCAGCATTGCCATGTTGAACTCGGGTACGAACGTCGCGTCGCAAAGCCAGCCGTCGGCTCCCCCTCGAACCCGAGCCACCAAGGCTTCGGGCGATCTAGCTCGCAGCGTCTCGGCCGCGTCGGGTGCGATAATCGTCAGGGGCAGGAGCATCGGCTCCGTGGGGCCGTCGCGAAACTCAACATCGAGCAGCGTGAGGTAGCCAACCGCCGCGCCATGCCTGATCGGAAAGGTCTCCCGCACCCGAACGGCACGGGGAGCGTGCAGAGATCGCGGCGGAACGTTGCCAGATGATTCCTTACTGAGATAGCTGAGCAGGGCGACCTCGAGCGGCCTCGTTCCTTGGCCAGTCATGAGCCTTTCCCAAGACGTGGGCAGGCGAATCTCGTCGAGCTCGGTGTCGGTCGCCAGCGGCCCACCCTGGCAGCGAGCCATATCGGGACAGAGCAGGAACCAATAGAACGAATGTGGGCCGAGCGAAATCAGGTACGGTTCGGCGGTCACGACAGGGAACGCAGTCGAGCCGAACAATTCGAGCGGAACGGCACCGACGAACTCCGACAAATCTAACTCGACGAACTGCACGAACCGCGAAAGATTGGCTACGACCAGTACTACTTGCCCGGCGTGTTCGCGGAGGAAGACCAACACTCGTCGATTGGCAGGTTGCAGGAATCGAATTGAGCCGCGGCTGAAGGCTGGCAACTGGCGACGTTGACTAATGAGTCGCTTCATCCACCACAGCAGCGAACTGGGATTGTTCTGCTGGGCATCGACGTTAACGG
>CAZFLF010001168.1:0-2720 GCA_964519825.1 uncultured Pirellulaceae bacterium
CGGTGGAAATGTGGATCCGATTCGCACCGGAAAGTACAGCGCATTGGATCACCGGCGACTTGATTATCGGACCAAACCATTCAGAAGTGCCGTCAAACACGTTGGCCGGCTGGCAGCTTTTCATTCAGCAGACACAGAACGCTCGCCATCGTGTGGCATTCTCGACCCAGGAGGGCTATGCGAGCGACTTCCCGGCTATGGCCAACGCCTGGCACCACATCGCCGCATGCAGTGACACCCGACAACTGACGGTTTATGTCGATGGCCGTCGATCTGCGACAGGGGGCATCGAACGCTTGCAAACCTCGTTTGCACCCTCACCGATTCCCATCCACATTGGGGCGCATGGCTATATGCATGCCAAACAGCCCCCAGGGTTCACCGGGGATTTGCGCGCATTTCGAATGTCGTCCGTGTGCCGTTACAGCGCAAACTTTGAACCTGCCGCGGTCATTGCCAAGGATGCAGACACGCTTGCGTTGTACGACTTTCCTAACTCGTCCGGCAACCGGTTGCTGGACGTCTCCGGTCACGGTCGTGATGGTGCGATTATCGGCGCGCGGTGGATTGAGCTGGAAAACTCACCCGCCTCGGCTCTCGCCGCGACCACCCCAATGCCCACACCGTCAGCGACGACTTCCCCGCCGACTGGGACATCCCCGGCTGGGACCTCGTCTACGCCGATCGTTGAAGCAGTTCACCCGATCCCGGCTGAAACGGCACTCGCACAGGCGCGCGAGCAGGTGCGCAAAGTGTTGAAGGATGAGTTCGATAATTCCAAAGATCCCAAGGAACAACTCAATCTTGCGGACAAGCTAATGCGTCTCGCCGCGGAATCGCACGACGACTTGGCCGGACGATTCGTGATGCTTGACGAGGCACACAAGTTGGCCGAGCAGGCAGGCGATTTGTCCAAGGCGCTAGCGATGATCGATGACTTCGCGCGGCTATTTGAGATTGACGCTCCCAAGCTGAAAGCTGCGGCGGTGGCGAAGAGCGCGGACACGGTAAAAACGAACGCTGATCGACGCAGACTGGCCGAGATCGCCATTGGGCTGCTGGATGACCTCGTCATGGCGGGAAAATTCGATGCGGCGAGCGAAGTTGCTCAGGCCGCGGTCGCCGCGGCGACGCGCGCGAAGGACGCGGAGCTTAGTAAGACGGCTCGGGAGTACCGCGACGAAATCGCTCAGGCGAAGAAACGCTGGCATGAGGCCCGCCAGGCTGAAATGAAATTGGCCGACGATCCGGGGAACGGCGAGTCGAATCTGCGGTGGGGACGCTTTTTATGCTTCTACCAGCGGAACTGGGCGCTGGGCCTGCCGCATCTCGCGATCGGAAATATGCCCAAGCTTGCTGCAGCCGCCAAGCAGGACCTGACGAATCCCACAAAGCCGGAAGAACAGTCGTCAGTCGGCCAGGCGTGGTCCGATCTCTTGAAGTCCGTGGAATCCGGCGAACGGCCGGCGGTTGCGTTACGGGCATTGCATTGGTTGCGACAAGCGGAATCGCAACTCAAAGGCTTAGCCAAAGCAGACATCGAGAAGCAAGTGAAGGAGTTGGAGGCGTCATTGCCCGCTCGGCTTCGTGTCGCAGCAAACAAGCCCCTCAAGCCGTCGGGGATCGCCGCACCTCAACCCCCCCGTGAGTTTCTCGGGGCACTCGGTCGCGTTCAGGTGAATGGCGCTGATGCGGGTGTGCTGTGGAAATATTACGCCGGACTACGCCTGACCAATCAGAGCGTCTTCGACATACTCAACCAGGTCAACTTGCCGCGTGGAAAGATCCGAATGGAGTTTGCCGGTATCCTTTATGCCCACGAATCGATGACCGTCAACATCGGTCATACCGGCGGTTCGGCTACCGCCACGGCCTCGGTGTTCGTCGATAACAAGCCGCTCGGCGATGTGGGCGGAATGCGCGCCACGAATGACATCTACAAAGTCGAACTCAATGCCGGCGAGCACGCGATTCGTTGGGTGATTAGCGGTGACGATTTGGGGACCTGTACGTTAGCTTTCACAAACGCCGCCACCGCCCAACAGCTCTCGCTGTATCACAATCAGCCGCTCTTGAATCTCGTGCGCGACACTCCCACTCGCGCACGACTGAACGTCAACATGACGCGGAACTGATCGAGATTATCGTCTCGCTTGCGGGTGCTTCAGCGGCAGCCAGGCTCCGCTTTCTTTGCTGCTGGCCACGCATTGCTGGATGAAAAACATTCCTTCGGTGCCGTCGTAGACGTTGGGATACACCGTGTCGCGCGCGTCAAATTTCTGTCCGGCCGACCGGCGGACCATGTTGTCATAAGCCGAACGGTAGATATTGCCAAACGCTTCGAAGAACGCTTCAGGGTGTCCGCCCGGAAGCCGGCACGCGGCCTTGCCCGATTCGTTCATGTACGGCGCGCCGGGATTGCGCGTGTAAACGTGCAGCGGTTCTCCGTTGCGGCGGACGAGCATTTTATTCGGTTCTTCCTGATGCCATTCGATTGCCCCCTTCGTACCGTCGATTTCGATGAACAGGTCATTCTCGCGCCCGTGGCTGATCTGCGAGGCGGTCACCGTACTCAGTCCACCGTTTGCCAAGCGGATCACCGCGGTGCCATAGTCGTCCAACACGCGGCCCGGCTCGAAGGTCTTCAAGTGAGCGCTCACCGATTCCGGCAAGATGCCCGTCATGTAGCGAGCCAAGTTATACGCGTGCGTGCCAATGTC
>CAZFLF010001169.1:0-2719 GCA_964519825.1 uncultured Pirellulaceae bacterium
CGAAGCCAACGAACACTGCGAAGCCAACGAACACTGCGAAGCCAACGAACACTGCGAAGCCAACGAACACTGCAAAGCCACTAAACACAGCGAATCGCCTAAACACTGCGAAGCCACCGAAGACGCAGGGTATCCGAGCCGAGAAACCGGGGACAAATCCGGAGACAAAACCGGGGACAAAGTCCTTGCGAAACGGACATCGCGCCCCGACGGCCAAGGCCCGCGCCAAGTCTGCCAGAGTTCAACTGAAAATCCAGTCTGTGAAAGCAGAACGTGACCGGCATAAGAATCTCGCTGGACACGAAGCAAATGGGCATCAGGTCGTTATCCACAGCGTCAATGGTAAGACTCCGGGGAAAAATGGCGACGTGAAGCAAGACGTGCCCAAAGCCTCGGTAAAAAAGGACCGCGTGGTATTGCTGGTGCGCGACGCCTACTGGTTGCAGGCGGTTTGGGAACTGACGCGACAAAGTGTAGAGCGAGCTCAAGTCGCACTGGCCCAGCAATGGCACGCAGCCAAGCCCGTCTTGCGATTAATTGAACTTGAATCAAATAGCACGACCAGTTCTGTCGAACAGGTTGGAAAAGTGATCGCCATCCACGGCGGCGTGAATACCTGGTTCATTGACGTGCAAGATTCGCCGAAGACATTCCGAGTCGACGTTGGGTATATGGCGGCCAACGGAAAATTTTTCGCGCTGGCGCGCAGTAACGCCGTGACCACGCCTCGCCCGGGCTCACGTGACGGATTGGAGAATAACTGGTCCGACATTGCCAACGATTGTGAGAAGATCTATGCGCTCAGCGGCGGGTTCTCCGATGAATCCCCGACGGGTGAATTGCAGGAAGTCTTCGAGGAGCGGTTGGGACGTCCAATGAGCGGCCCGGCTGGCAGTCGATATGGGGTTGGGGCGGACAAGGTGTTCAATAAACGTAACGAATTTCAGTTTGAAGTGGACGCCGAGATGATCATTTTTGGACGGACGAAGCCCAACGCGCGAGTCACCTTGGCTGGTAACCCAATCAAGTTGCGCCAGGACGGTACCTTCGCCGCCCGCTTGGCCATGCCCGATCGGCGTCAGGTGTTGCCGATTGTGGCAAGCAGCGCTGACGGCGTTGAACAACATACCGTCGTGATCGCGGTCGAACGCAACACGAAGGTCATGGAACCGATGGTCCGCGAACCCAACGATTGAAGCATGAAACGTCGACTCATTCCCGCCATGCGTACCAGTCTGTTCTTCATCGCCTGTTTGGCGAGTCTGTGCGGATTCGCCGCAACGAGTCCGGCCGCGGATCTCTCCGGTTCGTGGTCGGGGTATTGGGAAAGCGATTCGACCGGGCATCGGGGTCCGCTGCGTTGCACGCTGACGAAACTTGACAATGGTGCGTATCGCGCCAATTTCAGCGGCCGTTTCTTTAAGATCGTGCCGTTCCGTTATTCGGTTGACTTGGATGTGGTTCAAGACGGAGATACCGTGAGCCTGGCCGGTGAGCAGCGACTGGGGCGGCGACTTGGCGACTTCCACTACAACGCCGAAGCGACCTGCCAAGACTTCATCGCGAACTATTCATCGTGCAAAGACAATGGCCGATTCGTGCTGACTCGCTGTGACACTTGCGTGGCAGGTTGCAAGTAGCGTTCACGCTGTTACCGCCACGGAATTGGCGGCATCACGGAACTGGCGGCATCAGGATTCCGCCGCGCGGTGCGGTTCAAAGGTCACTGATTGCGATTGCTTCGCGCGGCGGACCAACTCGCACACTTCCCGGTAGATCATCTCTTGGCTGGCTTGCGCCTTGCGTCTTCCACGCGGCTTGATCCGCTCGTAGCTGCCGTCGGGGAGCAATCGCCGGGCTTTCAACGTGTCGCGGAAATAGGTGTCAAGGAGCGAAATGAGGCGGCGCCGCGCCGCAACGTCCTCCACCGGTATCAGCAGTTCCACGCGGCTGTCCAGATTGCGGGGCATCCAGTCCGCGCTGGAAATGAACACACGTTCGTCGCCGCCATGATAGAAGTAGAGAATTCGTCCATGCTCCAGGAATCGATCCACGATGCTGATCACTTCGATGTTCTCGCTCAAGCCCGCCACGCCGGGTCGGAGGCAGCAGATTCCGCGCACGTTGAGCTTGATTGAGACGCCAGCTTGTGACGCCGCGTAGAGCGCGTCAATGATTTGTGGATCGACCAATGAGTTGAGCTTGGCGACGAGATGCGCCTTCTGGCCTTGCTGCCGGCGGCGCGTTTCCGATTCGATCATTTCCAACAGTTTGTCGCGCAGGCCAATCGGCGCCATATCGATTTTGCGGAATGGTTGTGGCTGCGAATATCCTGTAATCGCGTTGAAAAAGCTGGTGGCGTCGGCTCCCAATTCGTCGTTGCAAGTGATGAAGCTGATGTCGCTGTACACGCGGGAGGTGAGTTCGTTGTAATTCCCGGTGCCGAAATGGACGTAACGCACGATTCCGTGCGGCTCGCGGCGTACGATAACGCAGACTTTGGCGTGCGTCTTCAGACCTTTCACACCGTATAGCACTTGCACATCGGCCAGCTCCAGCTGTTTGGCCCATTCGATGTTGCGTGCCTCATCGAACCGTGCCTTCAACTCCAGCACCGCCGTAACATATTTGCCGCGGCGAGCCGCGCGCGCGAGAGCAGCAACAATCGGGCTGGTACGGCTGGTGCGATACAGTGTCTGCTTGATCGCCAGCACATCCG
>CAZFLF010001170.1:0-2715 GCA_964519825.1 uncultured Pirellulaceae bacterium
GGGGCACACGCTAGAAGACGATACGACCACAAGGCCTAAGGTTTATGCCCGCGAGAGTGCGACTTGGCAGTGTCCGGTCGATAGCCGGGGCCGGGAGCGTGGCGGGACTGCTTTTTGGCGGCTTTTTTCTTGCCGTTGGGAATGGCATGCACGTAGTCACCGCGAACTGCCTGATTGGACTCATTGCGACGTTTTTCAATGGCCGCGCGGGGCGGGTCGGAAGGGATCAGGCAGTCGCAACCGGGTCCGATCAAGTTGCCGCGGCCCGCTTTGAGTAACGCCGTGCGAACGTCGAAGTAGTTTTCCGGCTTAAAAAATTGCAGCAACGCCCGCTGCAGCTTGCGGTCGCGAAGATGTTGCGCGATGTAGACTGGTTTCTTGCTGAACGGGTCGATGCCCGTGTAGTACATCGCGGTTGCTACATCCATCGGTGCCGGAATGAAGTCTTGCACCTGATCGGGTCGATAGCCATTCCGCTTGAGGAACACCGCCAGATCGATCATCGCGTTGAGATCGCTGCCGGGGTGGCTCGCAATGAAGTACGGCACGATGTACTGCTTCTTGCCGGCCCGCTTCGATTCCTCACGAAATGCGACGGCGAATTCCTCAAAATCGTCGTTGGCCGGCTTGCGCATCATATTCAATACGTGCGGATCGACGTGCTCCGGAGCAACTTTGAGCAGGCCACCCACATGATGCTGAGTCAATTCGCGCATGTACTCTGGCGACCGTCGCGCGAGGTCCATGCGGATGCCGCTGGAAACGAGCACTTTCTTGATCCCCGGTATCTTCCGGGCATCGCGCATGAGTTGAATCAGTGGACCGTGATCGGTGCCAAGCAACTTGCAGATCGTCGGGTGCACGCACGATTGTCTTCGGCAGACCGCCTCGACCTCTGGCCGCGTGCATTTCATTTCATACATGTTGGCGGTCGGCCCGCCGATGTCACTGATCGTCCCCTTGAAATCGGGCGATTGCGTCAGATCCCGAATCTCGGACAGTACCGATTGCTGGCTGCGCGATTGAATGATTCGCCCTTGATGTGCGGTGATCGAGCAGAAGGTGCAACCACCGAAGCAGCCGCGCATGATCGTGACCGAATCCTTGATCATCTCGAACGCAGGAATTGGCTCGGTATACGAGAAATGGGGCTGGCGAGTGTACGGCAGGCCATAGATGTGGTCCATCGCCGCTTGCGAAACGGGAAACCGCGGCGGATTGCAGACGACTGCCTGACGTTCGTGGAACTGGACCAACCGCCGCGCGTTGTACGGGTTGGTTTCGTTGTGGATGAGCCGTGTGGCTTCGGCGAAGGTCGGTTTGTCGGCACAAACGGCCTCAAAGCTCGGCAGCACGAGTGCGTCCGTGGGGGGTGCTTCCGACGCACCCACCGAGTAGGCCATGCCGCGCATGTCGCGAAGTTGTTTCACCGATTCGCCGGCCGCCAGCCGTTGTGCGATTTCCAAAATCGAATCTTCGCCCATCCCATAGACGACGAGGTCCGCTTTGCAATCGAGCAGGACCGACCGCCGGACCTTGTCGCTCCAGTAGTCGTAATGAGCGAGCCGCCTCAGAGACGCTTCCACGCCGCCGGCGATCACGGGCACGCCTTTGTACGCCTCGCGCGCCCGCTGGCAATACGCGAGAGTCGCCCGATCGGGCCGCAGTCCGATGCGGCCCCCAGGCGAATACGCGTCGTCGTTCCGGACCTTCTTGTTCGCGGTGTAGTGGTTGATCATCGAGTCCATGTTGCCGGCACTGATCGCGAAGAACAGCCGCGGCTGGCCGAATTGCCGCCAGGCGTCGCACGAACGCCAATCGGGCTGCGACACCATGCCAACGCGAAATCCGCCGGCCTCTAACACGCGTCCTAGAATCGCCATTGCGAAGCTGGGGTGATCGATGTAGGCGTCACCGGTGACAAATACCACGTCAATCTCGTCCCAGCCCCGCTCGCGAGCCTCTGCCATGGACATCGGCAGCGGACGGCGCGACGAAATCGCTGGCGTCGGGAGCGGCAGTGTCTCCAAGACGTTGGCGGGCATCGATGGTGAATTCAGGATCGGAAGCTGCATGGGATCGCCTATTGATCGGAGAGCGATTATACCGGACGTAGCCTTGTCGAGTTGGTCAGTTTTGCGAATTCCACGAGCCTATCGCTACCTCCCAGTCCTCCTGTGGTGGCTGTGGAAGCTGAAGATTACACCGATTCAACGGGCGAGCCAGCTCTTCGCATTCTCGTCACGCTCGACGAGGCTGCCGATGTCGAGAGTTTACCGGGCGAGGCCATTGGCAAGTTGAAGTCTGCTATTCGGGATAGCTTGCGACGGCACGGCGTCACTGTGTTCCCGTACATTTTCCTCGCGAAGCCTAGCGAACTGGCAGAGGCGGAGTTACTCAAGGAATGATGTCATCCTGGTGCGGTACCCGTTCTCGGATTTATCTGGGACGAAAGTCCGGCCTGCGGTGGTGGTCAGCGCGCCTCACGTCTCGCAGGACCTCTTGATAGTTCCGTTGACCAGTCGAACCAGGCCACTACTTGCGGGCGAATTCGTGCTGGCTGACTGGGGCGTTGCTGGTCTGAACGTGTCGACGGCTGTGAAACGTGGCCTCTATACCGTCCATCAGAATTTGGTGGTTAAGGTGGTCGGTGTTCTGACGGAAAGCGATGGCGCCCAGGTCGAAAAATCCTTGCGAAGTTGGCTGGATCTCTGA
>CAZFLF010001171.1:0-2712 GCA_964519825.1 uncultured Pirellulaceae bacterium
CACGCCGACGTCAACAAAGGCGCCGAAACGAGTGACGTTGGTGACGACCCCTTCCAGGATCATGCCAGGACGCAGGTCGGAGAGTTCGTGAACCCCTTCGGCGAAGCTGGGGACGCGGAATTCCTGACGCGGGTCGCGGCCCGGTTTTTCCAACTCGGCCAGGATGTCTTGGATCGTCGGCAGGCCGGCTCGGTCGTCGACGAATGGAGCGGGATCGAGGCCCCGCAGAAGAGTTGAGTTGGCAACGAGCGAGGCGGCAGTGGTGCCGACCCTCTTCGCCATCTTCTCGACGATGTAGTAGCTTTCCGGGTGAACGGCGGAGTTGTCGAGCGGCTGACGGCCGCCGCGCACGCGGAGGAAGCCGGCACTCTGTTGGAATGCCTTGCCGCCGAGTCGTGGGACGGAGTGGAGTTCGTCGCGACTCGTGAAGGCGCCGTGCGTGTCGCGGTGATGCAGAATCGACTCGGCCAGCTTCGGGCCGATGCCGGAGACGTAACTCAAGAGCGCCGCGCTGGCCGTGTTCAGGTCGACACCGACCAGGTTCACGCACGACTCCACCTCGCGGTCCAACGCCTTGCGGAGCTGGGTCGGGTTGACGTCGTGCTGATACTGTCCCACGCCGATGGATTTCGGATCCACCTTGACGAGTTCGGCCAGCGGATCCTGCAAGCGGCGGGCGATGCTGATTGCGCCGCGGACCGTCACGTCCAGATCGGGGAACTCCGCGCGGGCTGTCTCGCTGGCCGAGTAGATCGAGGCCCCGGATTCATTCACGCTGACTTTCGCGACCTGTCGGCCACTAGAGCGCAGCAACCCGGCGACAAAAGTGTCGGTCTCCCGCGACGCCGTCCCTGTGCCGATGGCGATCAGCTCGACGCCGTGGCGGTCCATCAGCGCGAGTAGGATGTCGGCGGCGGCGTCCGTTTTGTTGTGAGGCGGCGTGGGATAAATTGTGGCGTTTTCGAGGAACTTCCCCGTGGCGTCGATGACCGCCACTTTGCAGCCCGTGCGAAAACCTGGGTCGATCCCCATCACCACCCGCTGCCCAGCGGGAGAGAAGAGCAGCAGTTCCCGCAGGTTTTGCGAGAAGACTTGGATCGCCTCTTTGTCAGCCTGTTCTTTCATCTCGGACAGTAACGCGGCTTCAACCGACGGAAACAGCAACCGCTGCCAACAGTCGGCCACGGTCTCCGCTAGTTCACTACGGAAGAGAAACGTCGGATTCGTGACCTGGCGGGTGGTCAGCCGACGGATGACGGCTTCGTCGTCGAGCGTGATCCCAACCCGCAAGACCTCTTCGGCTTCACCGCGTTGCATAGCCAGGAATCGGTGCGACGGGACTTTGGCTAGGGGTTCACGATGGTCGTAGTACATCTCGAACTTGCTCGGTTTGTCGACCCACTCACGGCGGACCTGCGAGACGAGCAGACCGTGCTTCAGCGCCTCGCGGACGAGTCCACGGACCTGGGCGTCGTCAGCCCATTCTTCAGCCAGGATATCGCACGCACCGCGGAGCGCGGCCGCGGCGTCCGGCACCTCCTGGTCAGGGCGGATGAAAGGCCGGAGCACGGCATCCCGTGATGCACCCGTGTTGACTTGCCCGCGCAGAAATGCGGCCAACGGCTCCAAGCCCCGTTGCCGTGCGATGGTCGCTCGCGTGCGTCGTTTCGGTTTATAGGGAAGGTAGATTTCTTCGAGCTCCTTCTTGTCCCGCACGCTGAGGATTTTCTGGCGAAGCGCGTCGTCGAGCTCCCCTTGCTCGTGGATCGTCTTGAGAATCGTATTCTTCCGTTCGACCAACTCGCGGCAGTAACCCATCGCATCTTCGACGGCCCGTAGTTCCGCCTCGTCCAAACCGCCGGTGCGCTCCTTACGATATCGGGCAATGAAGGGAATCGTGTTCCCCTCGTTCAGCAATTCGGCCGCCACTCGGACCTTGGGTTCAGGCAACCGACAAGCCGCTGCGATCTGCCGCAGTTCCGCCGGCAGATCAAACTCAAGTTGAGGAACTCGATCGTTGGTGTCGTTCGTCGCCATGCCGGCTCCGCTGCCTCCTGGAAACTTCGTGTCGCCGTTTGGTTTCGCGCCATGGCGGACTAACGGGGAATCACGGGCAAGATGATTCTCGACGGATACTTCTCGCTGTGGTAGATCACGTTCGTGGCGGTTTGCATCGTGCGATGGTCATTCAGTGGCTCGCCAGAGTTGGGATTCACATCGAAACGTGGGAAGTTGCTGCTGGAAACGTCCAGGCGGATGCGATGTCCCTTCTTGAAAACATTCGAAGTAGGATACAAACGAATGGTCACTTTGTAAGTCTCGCCCGGCTGCATCAGTTTCTCCTCTGCTAGGGAATTGCGGAACCGGGCCCGCAGGATGCCGTCGCCGATGTTCAAATCGAAACCGCCGGGAAAATCTTGGCTGGCCGGATAGACGTCGATCAGCTTAGCCGTGAAGTCGGTGTCCACCGCGGAGGACGAGATCCACAGCTCCACCGCTAGCTCGCCGGTCACTTCGAGATCCTCCTTCAGTGGCTCGGATTGAAACACCACGACATCATTTCGCGCGGAGAGCGGAATGGGGTGTTGCCAATTCCACACGTGTTTCCCGCCCCGCTGGTCCCAGGCACCTTGCAACATAATGTCGGTACCCGACGAAATATTGCCGCCGATGGTCGGCACCGGATTGCGCGGGTCGAATTCATAGGCCGTC
>CAZFLF010001172.1:0-2702 GCA_964519825.1 uncultured Pirellulaceae bacterium
GCGGCGGGAGGTCATACGCCGTGGAGCTTACTCTCCGATTCCAGCGGACGCCAGACGCAGGACCGTCGGGTGGATTCACGGGCAGGAAGATTGGCTGGCAGGAAAATGAGGCAAGAAATAAAAAGAGTCCGAATGACCCGTGAGAGCCACCGGACTCGCGTCCCCCCCTGGGATGCCTCTGCCGCATGCAATCTGAATCGCGAACCGCTCCGCGAACCCTCTGTGCGGAGCGTTGCTTTCCGTAGGCTGGAACGTTTCGTCCGTCCTACGAGTATTTGGTCCGTCAGCAGCACTGCTATCAGCGATTGGCTGAGGATTCATTACTGGTTGTGCCGCAAGATCCTATCGGCCGCCGGGCTCGTACGACTTTGGCAAAGTTTGCCGCTGGCGTCGACTGTGTCGATTCGAGCGAATCTACCGACAAACGCTCAATAA
This sequence comes from uncultured Pirellulaceae bacterium, assembly GCA_964519825.1. GTDB lineage: Bacteria > Planctomycetota > Planctomycetia > Pirellulales > Pirellulaceae > CAZFLF01. The sequence goes on from CAZFLF010001172.1 coordinate 436, forward strand.
TTTGTAACGGTTGGGCCGATGGTGAGGGCAAAGGACCGTAGTCTGTCCCCAATTTCGAAAGGAATCGTGCAGTGTCTCGGCAAACAGCACGGAATCAATGGACGGCCGCACTGGGGAGTCTGAGTTGGCCGCTGCTGATGGGCGCGGCGGCGACCAGCGTTTTTTATGTTCTCTTACATCAAGGGCCACTCAAAACGCCCTTCATGCACCGCTATTTTGCGTCGCATCCGGTGTTGTACTTCGAGACCGGCATGTTTTTCATCGGAGTTGCCTCTCTGCTCCTGAAGTTCCACGAACTCGTGCGGCAGTCGACGGTATTCGCGCGCCTCGAGTTACCCACGGCGAACTCGGAATCGGTCGCGGAAAACTGCCAACGATTCTTGAAGCACCTGAGCGGCCTGTCCAAATCCTTGCGCGGAAGTTATCTCGTTCAGCGGCTTGTCAACGTCTTTGAATTCGTCGACCGTAAAGGAAACGCAGCGGGTCTTGACGAGGAAATGAAGTACTTTGCCGATCAGGATGCGATTCGCCAGCAGGAAAGTTATTCGCTCGTCCGAATCGTCGCCTGGGCCACGCCTATGCTCGGGTTCTTGGGAACGGTGATTGGCATCACTCAGGCGCTCGGCGACCTCGATCCAAAACTCTTCGCGACCGATATGGATGCAGCCATGCAGGGGCTGCTGGCCGGCTTATATGTTGCGTTCGACACAACGGCGCTGGCTCTTGTACTGTCGATGACGCTGATGTTCGTGATGTTCTTCGAAGATCGAATCGAGTCGCAGCTGCTCATCGGAGTCGATGCGTTCGTGAATGACGAGGCCGCGACACGATTTCCGGTTGAGTCCGGGCAGGAGAATCCCTATCTCAAGTCGGTCGAGCGGATGAGCCACGCGGTGATCAAAACGACCGAAACGTTGATTCGTCAGCAAACCGACCAGTGGCAAGCCGCGATGGCCGAATCCAATCAACAGCTCAGTCTGGTCGCGCAGGCCACCGGCGAGCAGGTGCGTCTGGCGATTGGCGAGTCGCTGGACCACTCGCTGAAAAACCACGCCGAACGCTTGGGGCGATTCGAATTCGACGCCGATCAGCAAATGCGAGCGCGATGGGACCAGTGGCAGTCGGCGCTCGCCGACAACGTGCGCGTAGTCCACGATCAACAGGCGGAGGTCGTCAAGCAAACCGAGCTGATCGCCAAGATTGTCCAAGCCACTGGCGACGTGGCGGCGCTGGAAAAGACTCTCAATCAGAATCTGAGCGCTCTTGCCGGCTCGAAGAATTTTGAAGAGACCGTACTCAGTTTGTCGGCGGCAATCCAACTATTAAGTGTCAAACTGTCGCACCTCCCCGACCGCTCGCCGTCTGTGGATCTGCGCTCGTCGAGTCAAGGAAAGGCCGCATGAAACGGCGGAGTTTTCGCAAACCCGTCGTAACACTGTCATTGTTTCCCTTTCTGGCGGTGTTGGTTTGCACGATGGGTGCGCTGATTGTGTTGTTGGTTGCGGTCCTCCAAAAGGCTCGTGGCGACGCTGCCGACGTGGCGGAAGCTCAAACGAGCCAGTCTCTCGCACAGAATGAACAACTATCCGAGCTGCGACTGGAAAAAGAAGACCTCGAGTGGCGACGGTCTGAGCTGGAACGGCAGCGCACTGAATTCCAGCAGCAACTCGTGCGGCAGCGATTAACTCTCAGCCATTTCGAAGACCACATCCGCAGCTTGGAAGGAAAATGGAAGCAGCTTTCCGCCCAAGCCGAAACGCTGAAAGTACTCGGGTCGCAACATGCCAGCAGTTCGGACGAGACGCAGGAGCAGGTTCTGACGCTGCGCGCGGAGATCGACAAGCAACGGGAGCAATTGGCGGAAAATAAGCGTCAGGCTGCCGGACGAAAACGCGCTTTCGCCATCATTCCCTACGATGGCCCGAACGGCACCAAGCGCCGCCCGATCTACATCGAATGCACGGACTACGGCATTGTGTTGCAGCCCGAAGGGATTGTGCTCGCCCCCTCCGACTTCGAAGGCTCGCTCGGACCCGGCAATCCGCTCGACGCGGCGCTGCGCACGACTCGAGAATACCTGGCGAAATATGGTGCGGGACAGTCCCCGGGAGAACCGTATCCATTGTTAGTGGTCCGTCCCAATGGCACGGTGGCCTATGCCGCCGCACGCGCGGCCCTCAAGTCGTGGGACGACGAGTTTGGCTATGAGTTGGTCGGAGCCGATCTGACGCTCGCCTTTCCCAAACCGGATCCGGCCTTGAAGAGTG
>CAZFLF010001173.1:0-2700 GCA_964519825.1 uncultured Pirellulaceae bacterium
GCAATACCCACCCCAACGCCGGCCAATTTCGGCTTGGATCTCTGGAGTTAGCTCGTGCAGATTCGTCTTGTGGCTCTTGCGCCGGTGCATCGACTGTTCGATCTTCGGGCGAATTTGCTCGAACCCGCCCAGTCCAAGTTGTTCGTAGAGGTGGCGCAGTGTCTCAACTGGATTGGCGATGAGTTGCTCGAATTGCACGTCGCAGATGCGTGACGCGTCGATGTTGGGACGCTGGCGTTCAAACCCGCGATACATCCGCTCAAGTGCGGTGAACACGTATTCATCCAGGTGCTCTTCGCGTGGTATTTGAAAACCTTGTGCCTCGTCAAGCGTCGCCCACAGGCGCTGCGTCGAAGAGAACAATTGATAAGGATCGCGGCTGATATGCACAAATTTCGCGTTCGGGAACATCTCCGCAAGCACTTGCACACGGCCGGTGTGAGTCGGAGACTTCAGCACCAAACCTTTTCGCTTGCGATATAGCTGCATTGCGACGAATTGCCGCAGCCGGCTCTTCCATTTTGCAAGATCCTCGGTACCGACTCCCTCCATATCCAAAAACTCGAGATACGGGGGTGGATCATTGGGAAATGCCGTCCGAAGCAGCGGCGAAGGTGCTCCCAGACCAATCAACGCAAATTCGTCCTCCTGGGGATGGTCGAAGCTTACCGCCATGTCGTCCATGGGGCGCTTGGCAGGGAGCAGAAACCAAATCAACTTGGGCATCCACCGGCCTGTCAACAGGAAATGATTCGGAGCAAAGCACTCGTAGGTCGTTGGATAGGCGAAACGGTCATCCAACACGAGCAATTCGTGCAGTAACGTTGTCCCGCTCCGCCAGTGTCCAAGGATGAACACCAACTCTTGATTCGTATCTACCTGAGCAATGACACGACCGTAAACCAGCTTCTGGATCCAACACATGACGGTGTTGAAAATTGCCGCACACGTTACGGTGAACGTCAGACCCCAGCGCAAGGGATGGATCCGAAACCGATTGCGAATCAAGAGCCGAATCCAATCGCCAAGTACCATGCCGTGCCAAAAGCGTGGTGCCCAAGCGGGATACCGGTTGATCTGTCTCGACGGAAGATTGGGAGCGGGCACAGTGTTGCCAGGGAGAAAGGAATGCGGACGGAATGAGAGTCACGCGTACAATTCGCGGATTGGCGATCCGCTCGGTAGCACGGCGATCGGCCGTCCCGACGGCATGGTGTATTGGCGGGTAATATCGACACCGAGGTGTTCGTAGATGGTGGCCAACACATCCTGGGGTGTCTTGGGATTGTCGCGCGGAAAGGCTCCTTTCTCGTCCGAGGAACCGACGACCCGACCGCCGACTACTCTTCCGCCGGCCAAAGCCGCGCTGAACACGTTCGGATAATGATCGCGTCCCGCGTCGGCATTCACGCGTGGCGTCCGGCCAAATTCTCCCCAGGCCACGACCAAGGTCGTCGACAGCAAGCCGCGTTGCTCCAGGTCTTCAATCAGCGCCGAATAAGCTCGATCAAATCGGGGCAGAAACCCTCGCCGCAACGAATCGAATCCCAACACATGCGTGTCCCACCACCGCAAGTCGACGGTCACTAGCCGAATGCCAGCCTCGACAAGCCGCCGGGCCAGCAGCATCCGTTGGCTCCAGGCGGGAGCACCACAGCGATTGGCCGCCTTTGGATCAAATGCCGGCATGAACCCATAGCGTTCCCGAATGGCCGCCGGTTCCGCATCGAGATCGAAGGCCTTCTTCGCCGCCGGAGAAGCGAGGATTTCGTAGGCCTGTTGGCCGAACCGATCGAGCGACTGCATGCGGCCAGTCTGATCGACGGCTCGCTGAAGCCGGTCAAAACCAGCCAACAATCCGCGGCGATCGCCGAGCCGATTGACGTTCAGCCCTCCTGCCATTTCGAAACTCGGCATCGCGAAGGGGCCATTCGCGGCCGGGTCGGCAATTGTCTCGAACGGGTTCCGGGCGACACCTAAGTAGGCCGCCCCAGCTCCGGGAACCATCCGCGGAATCATGACGTACGCGGGGAGTTCCGGGGACAGATGCGACAGTTGTTCGGCGGCAACGGAACCGCAACTGGGATGAAGGTTTTCATCAGGATTGCGACCGGCAGGATATCCGGTGAAGCAAATCTGATCGCCTGATGAATGACCGGCGTCCGCGTGATACAGGCTCCGGATGATGGACCACTTTTGCATTATGGCGCCGCATTGTGGCAACATGTCGGTCAACTGAATCCCAGCGACGGCGGTATTTGCGACTCCAAACTCCCCCCTGAACTCGACTGGCGCGTCCGGTTTGGGATCCCACATGTCGATATGGCTGGGACCACCGCGCATCCACAAAATGATGACGGAATTCCGCCGCTTCGTAACGTCCGTCGCCCCTGCAGCTTCGCCGCGCAGCAAACTTGCGAGAGTCAGCCCGGATGCGCCAATCGAACCAGCTCGCAGAAATGCTCGCCGATCAACTTGTTGCCGTTGAAACTCGGCGCAAGTCCGCCGCATCTCGCAAGGGTTCGACATCCGTTATTCCTGTGAGTTGTTATCCGCGTGAGTCGGTTATTCGCGTGGACCAACTCATCCGTCTCGTTTTATAGACCGGGTCAAGGCTAGCGACAAGCGCAACTCGCGGCATGCTTTGCGACCAGATTCGCAGCGAATTGACAGGTTAACCATCAGTACCTACCATTGCTC
>CAZFLF010001174.1:0-2699 GCA_964519825.1 uncultured Pirellulaceae bacterium
AGTTACGGCTTTTGCCGTTCAAAAGTAAAGCATGGGGTCGTGCCGATGCGACGCGTCGCAGAACTAGGTGATCCACTGGAGAGCCGTGAAATTGGGAGTTAGTTCCCAAGGTACCGGAACAGCGGCTGCTACTCTTTCGGGTCGCCGTGCCCGGAAGAACGGCAAGACACGTGCGTGCCGTCGTTCACACGGTGTGGACCCCTGGCTCACCGACTATTCCCAAAGAAGAGTTCCTACAGGGATATGCGTTCAAAAAGGTTAATGGCGTTTGGAAGTATGTTGCTGTCGCCGGACGTGACGGGCCCTACAACGTGGCTGAGCCGATAGACGGCACCAAGAGCGAGTCGAGACGCGAATAAGCCGCAGACTGCTATCGGAGAATCGCGTGACCGCAGATGAATTCCGGAGCCTGGCGCTCAGTTTTCCCGAAACGTGCGAAGAGTCGCATATGGGTCATCCCGACTTCCGGGTCCGCGGCAAGATCTTTGCAACCCTGGGACCGGACGAGGACTGGGGAATGGTCAAGTTGACGGCAGACCAGCAAGCGTCGTACCTCCGCGCCGAATCGGACATCTTCAAACCGGCGAGCGGAGCGTGGGGACGTGGGGGGGCCACGATCATTCGCCTGTGCGATGCCGACGAACTGATCGTGCGCGGAGCACTGATCGCGGCTTGGCGCAACACCGCTCCGAAACGACTTGTTCAGCAATATGACGAGGAGTAGGTGCTCAATTGAATGGAGTTCACATTCGCCATGCAGAGCCGTCGGACTACCAGCCTGTCATTTCGGTTGTCGATGACTGGTGGGGTGGCCGAAGTATGGCGGATATGTTGCCCAAGCTGTTCTTTGTTTACTTTCGCCAAACAAGTTTCGTGGCGGAGCACGACGGAAACATTGTTGGTTTTCTTGTCGGATTCGCGTCGCAAACCTTACCGAACGAAGCGTACATCCACTTCGTAGGAGTCGATCCTGATTTCCGAAAAAAAGGGCTCGGCCGCCTCCTCTACATTCGGTTCTTTGAAGCAGTAACCAAGCTCGGCTGCACCGTCGTGCGCTGTGTCACCTCACCCGTCAATAAAGAATCGGTGGCGTTCCATAGGCGTATGGGCTTTTCGATGGAGAAAGGCGAGAAAGTCATTGATGGTCTACCGGTGGCAGAAGACTATGATGGCCGAAGCAATGACCGTGTGCTGTTCCATAAAACATTGAACGCGTAACGAAGCACTGTATCGATAACGATCGCCATTTCTCGATCGGCACCTGCTATCCGGGGCCATTCAGGAGGAATCATGATTCGCGGCGTGCATACCATGTTCTATTCCTCGGAGCCGCAGGCACTGCGCGCGTTCCTCCGAGACAAGCTCGGCTTCCCGAGTACCGATGTGGGAGACGGTTGGCTGATCTTCAACCTTCCCGAGGCGGATATGGGCTGCCACCCGGCCGACCCGGACGAAGGCGCACCAACCGGAACCCACAACATCTCGTTTTACTGCGACGACATTGTGGAGACCGTCGCCGAACTGAAGGAGCGCGGAGTGCAGTTCAAGGGGCCCATCGTCGACCAGGGCTACGGACTCGTGACCCACTTCAGGGTACCGGGAGACTTCGAGGTGCAGTTATATCAGCCGCGCTATTCCAAGGATGCTTCGGCGAGCTGACGGAAGTCCGAACTAACGACTTGGGAGGATGCATACAATGGTCAAGATGTTGCCACTTGTTGCGTGCCTGGTGCTCGTCGCCACCACGGACGCCGGTGAGGTGGATCCGGCCGGCGTGCTCTTTAGCGAGAGTTTCGATGATGCGGAACTCGACAGCCGGCAATGGTACGACATGACCTCGAAAAGGATTGCCGGCGATCCGGTCGCTGGCAACGGCTGCATCGAATACGAGTGGAGCGATAACCGGTCGAATGTGCAGGGTTCATCCCCCGCCCGGCACTCGTTTGAGCCCACCGAAGAAGTCTCGATACGCTATTACCTCAGGCTTTCCAAGGGCTGGGGCTGGACCGGCAGGAATTACCACCCGCATCTCACTCACTTCATGACCACGGAAAACTCGAAGTGGCATGGTCCGGCGGCGAGCCATCTTACGCTCTACATTGAACCGGTGAATGGAAAATTGCGTCTGGCCGCGCAAGACATTCAGAACAAGGACATGCCGCATGGCCTGACACAAGGTCCGCTCAAGGGGGGATACAACGGAAGCTTTTATGACAGTCAGGAGGTGCTTTTTAAGGATGATAAATGGCACTGCGTCGAGGCGTACTTCAAACTCAACACCGTTGATGTTGCAAGCGACCGTGCGAACCGGGACGGCGTCGTTCGCGGCTGGTTCGATGGGAAGCTCGTTGTCGAGCACACGGATGTGATCTTACGGTCGACCGACTTCCCGAACATGAAGTTCAACCAGTTCCTAATGGCTCCTTACTTTGGCCCGGGGTTACTGCCGCACCCCCAGAAACTCTGGATCGATGAGTTGGCGGTCGGCACCAAACGGATCGGACCGTTGTCGTCCGTGAAGTAGATAACCGGGGGGCACCGGAATCGTTTTCAAGAATCGAGCAGTAAGTCAAACGGTCGATTTTTGCCCGAGCGATCGATTTGAAAGTCCAAATCAAGTGAGCAGAGCGGCAGTGACTACCGGATCGTTATCTTGCGACACACCAGTCCGGGACGCACAATGATCCCTCGCGTGGAGT
>CAZFLF010001175.1:0-2697 GCA_964519825.1 uncultured Pirellulaceae bacterium
AACAACTTTGTCTCCTTGGATCGCGACAAATTGGGCTTCAATCTTGAAATTCCCTGTGTTGTCGCTCCACGTCTCGGCCCAAGTGCGGCTCGCGGACAGATGCCAGCTTGTCGCCGCAACCAACAAGACCAACAGCCACGGTGCGATCCTTCGTGAAGACGAAGTTTGCGAAATGGGAAATTGATGATTTGTGGACGTCATGAGAAAGACTCCGAATCAGGATGGATTCTGGATTGAGACAACTCGACTCACGCGAATCCGAGTCGTGACCAAAAGGTTTTACACATCTGTGTTGAATCAATTTACTGTTGCGACGTCGGAGAAAACAAGGTTCTTTCGATTCACCGGGACTCCCCTCACTAATAGTTCGTTTTTTGGGACGCCAAGCGTCCCATCACCGCGGACGTGCTTCGTCGACTCGACCTCGAGCGACTGGCGTCAGATGCCCATTTGTCCGAGTGCGTCGATGGTGCGACCGACAATGCCGAATAGGTTCGGATGAGACGACTCGAATCCTTCGGCGGCTTCCTGCAACCGCGTCGCGAGCGAATCGCGGCGGGCAAGTGCCTCGGCATCCTTGCGACGCAGTGCCTCTCGGATTTCCGTCAACGCAGTTTCCAACACGGACCGCGTCTCCGGATCGATGGAATCTAACGACGCAAGTTCCGTCTCCAATTCCCGGACAGTTTCTCGGAGTTTATCGAGTCGTTCGGGCATGGCCGGCGTTCCAGGAGGTTGAATAAGAATTCGGTCGCGTGAAGGATCCCATCCGGTCAATCGCTTGTAAAAACGCAGGCTACGGCGTTGTGGAATTATCTTGCGAAGTCGCGACCGTTCCCGTCGGCTCACGACCAGACGGTTGATTGGCGACGTCGCGCATCATTTTCTGTACCGCAAGCTGCACAACATTTGCCGGGAGGGCAAGAGTCGCGACGCGGCTGGCGCGGGCGATATTAATTCCAACTGCCTGGCCGTCGAGATCCACGATCGGTCCGCCACATTCGCGCGGCCGAACCACGGAATCATGTTGGATGACCGACGGGAATCCCGCGCGGCGTTTGCTCAATGGACCCCCCAAGCTGTCCATCAGCTCGGCTTGATCCAATCCACCAAGCCGGGACTTGTCCCCAAGTGTCGCGGTCAGCGAAAGGGGCTCTTGCTCGCGAAACACCGACAAGGTCACTTTGTCGCCTGGTTGTAGCCCGTTAATAATGTCGGTAATCGATTCTGGCGAGTCAGCCGATCGGCCATTGATCGACGCGATCACATCTCCTTGGCGTACACCGGCCCGTGCGGCCCCCGTACCCGGCATGACGACGTTGACGCGGACGCCTCGTTCCACGAGATCCATTCTCACACCCAGGACCGCTCGCGGTTTGGGACTGTCGTGCAACGGAGTACTTACGACGCCGATCGCGACCGGTAGTGGTTCCAGACTCGTCGTGATTAGCCAACTGCCGACTGGCAACAGCGACGCTTCACTCCAGCGAATTTCCGGGATGTTGTTCTTGGGGACTTGCAGCAGGGCCAAGTCAAACTCGTCGCGCTGGGCGACCTTAATGGCGGCCATGCGGCTACCGTCGGAAAAGATGCACTCCAGCTTGCCACTCAATTCGCTGGCCTTGGTCAAAACCAAGCCGTCGGCGCGGACGACAACGCCGAGCGCCGCTTGCATACCGTCGGATAAAACTCGCACGGTACTGCGGCTGGAGGTCGCGACCACGTCGCGGAAGGCGCTCGTCACTGTGGCGTGGCCACGTTCGTATTCACCCGGGAGACGCACCCGCGCCATGCGTTTCAGCGTCTGCCCAAGGCTGCTTTTCCCTTTTTCTTGTGACCGGGCATCGATCTCGGCCCCGCGTACACTCAACGCGAAACACATTGTACAAGCCACCAAACAACTGCTGCGGTATCGAATGCGCATGCTCGCTGCTCCCTGGATCATTCGCGGATCCGTCCAATCTTAATTTCCAGCGCCAAAAGTTGTTCGCCCCGCTGAACTTCAAGCGTGACTTTCGTGCCGGGTTCTTGTTCGTCAACATAACTGCGCAAACTACCGAAGTCACGAACCGGTTGTCCATCAAACGACACAACCACATCGCCCACTTGAAGCCCGGCCTGTTCGGCCGGCGACTTGGGAAAGACGTATGTCAGTTTGGCAACGGCACTGTCGTCTTTTCCCTGGACACCGATGAAGGGAGAATTACCCGGCATGTGCCCCCAATTGTCGCCGCGCAGCAATCGTTCCCAAGATTCTTGATAGGTATTGACCGGCACGTGAAGATTGGCTGTGAGCGGTCCGCCAATCCGGCTATGCACGCCGATTACTTTACCTTGCATGTCAAACAGGGGTCCGCCGGAGTCGCCTCCGATCAACGTGCAGTCGGTGGAGAGTGCGTTCGTCGGATTGATTGACAGAATACGTCCGAATCGCACGGACGGCTGCCTCCCATTTTGGATTCCGCCAGGATGCCCCGTTGCCAGGCACCACTGTCCGAGTGTAACGGTAGCGGAGTCTCCCATCGGGACGTGCGGCCAATCCGGCGGAGGATTTCCTGGAGGTGGATCGATCTTCAGCAACCCAGCGTCCATCGTGCGAAAGGTGCCCAGAGTTTCGGCGTCGACGCGCCGGCCGTCGGGCAAATAGATCCTAGCCTGGCGACCTGCCTTGCCAATTACATGCGCGGCGGTCAGCAC
>CAZFLF010001176.1:0-2692 GCA_964519825.1 uncultured Pirellulaceae bacterium
TCCGAGCAGTCACCGATACCACTCCGGACACCACTTCAATTTGGACGTGTTCTGACCATCGCGGTGGGACAAGGTCGCCATCGGCAATTAAGCCACCGGTGACGAAGACTGTGAATCCCAGAAAAACTGGCCGGTTTTGACGCCGAACGAGTATGCCATTGCTAGGTGGCTCTCGTCCAGACGGAAGCCAGTCTACCGGGCCGAAAACGGTTTGGACCTGTGTAAGACGCCGAGCTAACGGCTCGGTGTTACGGCAACCGTTTCACCTGGATGTTGCGGAAGGAGACTTCGCTATCGGGGGGGTCATGGGCCTGGAGGGCGAAGGTTCCGCTGCCGAGCCGCCTCTCAAAATCCTGGCTGAACGCCCGTTTGTTTTCTGGTTCGGTGTAATCCACGACGACTTTGTCATTCACTTTGACCTCGATGTGCCGTCCCTCGACTTTGATGTAAGTCGTATACCACTCGTCGTCCTTTGCCGGCGGGTCGGAGACTGGGATCACGCCGTAGAGGCTGCCGCTCTTGATCGAGTCTTTGTGTGAAATGTTGACTTGGCATTCGTAGCCGAACTTCGGCCAGCCGGTATCTTGAAAGGCCGTGTGAAAGTAGATTCCGGCGTTGCTTCCCGGAGTCGTCATCGATTGGCACTTGAACTCGAAGTTCACGTACGGCTTGTCTTCGCCCACGTAGAACAAGTGGCTGCGCGGCCCATGACAAACGATCACCCCCTCGTCGATTTTCCACGAACTCTTGTTCTCGCTAGCCTTCCAGCCGTTGAGTGTCTTGCCATCAAAGATCGTGGTCCAACTGTCGTCAGCCTTATCAGCGGCGATGCAGGGAAGAGCGACGAGATATACTGCCAAGCTGGCCACAAGCAAGCGTTTCATTGCGAGGTTTCTCCCAGGAAAAAAATGGATCGAGCGCGGTCGAAGAACTCTATCTCATCCCGACTGTTTTGGCGAATTGAGTTCAAATCTTAGCGGTTACAGTGCGACCGTCCAGCAGCGACCTGTAACGAACATGATGCCGGCGCCACGCTGAGCGGCGTCCCTGCAGGTCGCATTTTGTCACCTTCCGACGCCGCAGCCGGCGCTCGAAGTAACAACTCTCTCGCGATCATGTTTCCAGAACGCAACGTCTGGGGTAATCAGCGCCTGGACGACGGTTCCGAAGCAAGTCCTCGGCCCTGCGGCGAATTCTGACCTAAGCTTGAATTACAGACTCGAAATTGTCGGAAAATCAAACGCCGTCCCGATTCCGCTTTATCGGTTATCGGGGCAAATATCTCAGCCATCCTTCCGATATCGCCACGCATTCGCGTTCGCTTCACCCGAGGCTCCAGAGGTCAAAACATGTCAGCGAGTATCCTGTCAATCCAAAACTCACACTCTCGCGCCAACAATCAACGCCTCCACATATTTGGCAAACAATCTACGGCTCGAATCACCTTTGCGGTGACGGCTCTCATCATGTTGTGTGTCGTTACCCAAGTTTCAGCCGCGACGTACTACGTGCGGACGACCGGCAACGATGGCCGCACCGGCCTCAGTGCAGTCGAAGCGTTTCGCACCTGTGCGAAAGCGATCTCGGTCGCAGTTTCCGGCGACAACATCTACGTTGGCGCTGGGACATTCTCGGAAACGCTGACGATCAGCCGCAACGGCACGACGACTACTCCGATCAAATTTGTCGGCGACAAGAGTGGTGCGCAAACCGGTGATGCCGGGACCGTGCAGATTCGCGGCAAGCTAACGGTAACTGGCAACTATGTTCAGGTGCTGGACTTCAAGTTTACTGGCAACAATAACCTGGTCGTCTCCCGCGACAATGTCGGTGGTTTGCTCAAAGGTTGCGAGATCGTTGGAGGCGATGATGGCCTGACAGTCCGAGATTCGACGATCAAGATCGAACAGTGTCTCATCCGGAACAGCGGCGAAGATGGAATCACAATCGCAGGAAACGGGCAGATCGAAGTGAACCAATGCACGATTCAGCAGTGCGACGATGATGGCATTGATTTTCCCGGCGACGGGCTTCTGACTGTTCGCAACACCACGATTGAGGACTGCGTAGGGAACGGAATCGAAGCCAACCAAGATGCGCTAGGTGCGATTCTCGTGGATCGCTGTCGCATTCTCGGCAATAACAACCATGGCATCAATCTAGGGGTATCCACGATTTCAATGGTGTGCAACACACTGATCGCGCGTAATTCACGCGCGGGATACAGCTTGGACACCCGAAACAGCCCCGTTGATGAAGCGGGGTTGCTATGGCACTGCACAATCACCCACAACGGTGAACAGGGCATCCGCAACCTCGGCGACAAGCTGGTGATCTTGTGGAATAGCATTGTGTCATTCAATGGAGATCGGGCCATCGAAGACACAAGAGACGTGATCAGGGAATACAACATTTTTTACGGCAATCGCAACGGTGATAGCTCGGCGTCCACCGGGACCAACATCAACAACGATCCGAAGTTCATCTCCGCAAGAACGCGCGACTATCGACTTGGTCTTGGATCGCCCGCGATCGATCGCGCCAACACTTTTAGCCAAACGTATAGCGAGTTCAATGAAATCCCCACGCCGTCCGTCGCAGTCGATCTAGTTGGCACAGGGCGGCCTCGTGGCACGGCATCCGATATCGGTTGCTACGAAGATGTCAACAATAGTTCTGCAACGTACTACGT
>CAZFLF010001177.1:0-2686 GCA_964519825.1 uncultured Pirellulaceae bacterium
GAATCGAGCAAGCGTGGGTTGGTACATTTTTGACACTCCTTACTTTCCGCTCAGAATCCGGGTAGTCCAATCCGTCTTGGCTGACCGAGGTTCGGCTGATTCGGGGAATGAATTCTGGGTAATCGTGGCGATGGATGATTCATTGCTGGCACATGCGGTACATTCGCTGACGCGCGGTGAGGTATAGCTCGTTGGTAGATACACCCGGCACATTGACAATTTGGAAGATGTCCGAGCAGGCCGACGGCAGCTGCGGCTACCTCCCTCGCCATTTCGCATTGCCTGCACTGGCAACTCGGTCCATGCGATGCGTGAGTTAATGCGCGCTCGTGCAGACATCCTGCGCATTGACAATTCGCAAAATGTCCTGGCATCCCTCTGGGTGCAGCCGCTGCCTCTCTGGCAATCGTACACTCGCAACATTGGCAACTGCCTCCGTGCGGAGCAACGGGAAGCGACTGTGCGATGGCCCGCAATTCTTCACACTTCAGACAACAGCAATTTCGTGAATGTCCTTCAACACCAGGAAGCGATTGGCGAGCTGCACGCCACTCCTGTTGCATCTCCACGATGTCAAGCATTGCCGCTCTGTGGTCCGAGAGTTCTTTGGTGCGCTTGGCGTGCAGCCATTCGTAGCGTGGATCATTGGGTACGAGCTCGCGCGCATAATAAATTGCCTTCAGGCAGTCATCGCCCTTTCCAAGCTCGTAAAGACACTCGGCACGTTGAATGAGGAAGTCGGCCAGCTCTTCTTTGGTCGAAAGCGACCGCAAATAACGCTGATGTTCAAAGTCGGCTTCTTTCCACAGATGCGGCCACTGGATGTAATGAGAGTCCGAATAGAATGCGATGCCTTCACCGGCGCCTTCGACGTTGAACCGGTCCGGCGGAATCCAAAACTCAATCGTTGGATCGTTCCACTGGATCAGCGTGCCGCGCCGGTCTTCCCAGCGGAAGAACAAGTGTTCCTTCGTCTGGACCAGCTTGACCGGGTAGCCGAGGCGGCGACCGACGGCGACATAGACAATTGGCATGCTCGCACACGTGCCCCCAGCGCCCTTCTCATCAAGAATCCCATGCACAAAGATGTCAGATGGATCGCCGAACTCAGGATCGAACTTGCGGGCCGGGTTATAAATCACGCCGCAGTCCTGTTGCAGAACCTGCAGCATGAAATAGCAGCAAAAGCGCCCGAACGAATTGCCGTACGTGTACTCTGTTGGAGGCTGGGTCGACTGCGGGTCGAATCGGTACATGTGCCGCAGCGTCTCATGTTTCACACGCTGAGCCCAATCGTCGAGTTTGTCGAGGCAAGCGTTGACGTCAATGACATCTAGGCCTGGCAGACCCTGCGCTGCGGCCAGATTAAGCGCGGCAACGTCCCATTTGTTGAGATCGTCTTCGGGGAGTTCGCATAGATCCCAGCAGGAGATGCGGAGACGGGAGTCGGTTGCACCGTTGGACATGGTGATCCCCTCCATGAAAGACGACCTGATTATCATGCATAAAGTGGACCCCGTCAAGCACTTTCGCGATTCCAAATTGAAAGTTGTGTCGATTTGATACGGCCGAAGCAATTAAGAAGCCAGCAGATCGGCAACACCACCTGGTTGACCAATCTGGCTCGCTGCAGTGAACCGGAGATAACTTGCGACGCGCGAAAACCGTTGTACCGCATCTCGCAACATCCCGAGTCGGCGGTGGTCATGGTTTTGTTCACGGTCACATGCCACGGCAAGAATACGAAAAACTGGCTTTGGGTTTTCTGCACCATGTTTGCGGTAAAGGTGGATTAGGAACTGTTGAACTTGACTTGAGCCGGCCCAGGCCTCGTAGCGCCAAAACTTGGCTCGAAGCTGTTCTTTCGTCATGGTTCCAGCATCGAGCTCGCAAAAGCAACACATCATTCCCTTACCTTCTTGGCGGTACAGAAACCACGCGTCCGGTTCAAGTCGGGTTTGGCCGCCACGGGTGTCGATGACGAACCCGGGCTGAGAGGGGATAGAACGGCGTTCCATTTGGAGGAGTTCGAAGCCTGGATTTGTTTGGGTTGACTCCCAAACGTTCAGCAGCAGTTCGGTGGTCAGCAGTTCGTGCAGCACGTGGTCGGCCGAGTAACCTTCGGGGCGGGCGCGGTCGACGCGGATGACGTCGCCGGACTTGCCGCGAGCTTCAAGCGAGCGTCGGAGGCGGCGAGCGCCTTTGGCGGTGCAGAAATACGTTTTAGGCCAGAGCGGACTGGTTCCACGGGAGGAAAAGGTGTCAGGAACGAATGGCACTGCCAGTTACTGAGTAACGACTTACGGCCGGGTCGTTTTAGCGTGGCATGGGGTCAGATTTGGTTTTTTTGTTTTTATCGGCAAAGGAAAATCACTGAAATGCAGGCCTTCCCTACCTACCCATTGCGGGTGGTATCGTTCATCATGATCCCATTCGGGGTCCCCAGGGCTTGGCCATGTCACGACAAATACGAATTCAATTCGCCGACGCGATTTACCATGTGACCAGCAGGGGTAACCGCCGACAGCCGATCGTAGTCGACGATGTGGATCGCGATACGTTCTTCGAACGAATTGGCAAGACGGTCCAAGAATACGCCTGGGATATGTTCGCTGCGGTCTTAATGACAAAGGGCGCAACCGGTCGTGCGCTAACGTGCTAGCAAGGCGTGGCTGGGGTTGAGATT
>CAZFLF010001178.1:0-2686 GCA_964519825.1 uncultured Pirellulaceae bacterium
CGACGAGAAAGCGCCTGGCGATCCCGATATTCCGCAGTTGGAGGAACCGGCCGGCTCCGAGCTTTTTGATCAGGTCGAGCCCGCGCCGGAGATGGCTTTCGTGGCCGAGGCTGCGGCGGCCACGATCGCTGAATTTGGCGATATCGCCGCAACGACCGACCCATCTCCGCGAACTCCAGGCTTCAAGGGAGGAACCGGCGGCGGCGAAGGTGGACTGGGTGATAATCGTCCCCCGGGTCCATTGGGAGATGGGGTGGCGACTGTCCCACGCTGGGAACGGTGGGAAATGCAATTTACCTCGTCCAGCATCAATGCATATGCGCAACAGCTTGATTCGTTCGGCATCGAGCTGGGAGCTCTCGGCGGCAAAGCTGAGGTTGACTATGCTTTCAACCTCAGCAAATCGATTCCCGACCGCAGATCTGGATCGTCCAAGCTCGAAAAGCGGCTCTATATGAGTTGGAAGAAAGGTGCCCTTCAGCAATTCGACCGAACGCTACTTGGGCGAGCTAAAATTGAAACCACTGGCCGGCTAATCGTCCAATTCTATCCCCCCTTGGTCGAGAATAATTTGGCGACCTTGGAACAGAATAACGCTCCCGGACGGTCGAAGCGCGAATACCTGAAGACAGTTTTCGGTGTCCGTATTCAAGGTAATCGTCCGGAGTTCTTTGTCGTCGACCAAACGTTTCGCTCAATGCCCAAGTAAATTATTGGCTGGAGCTCTTAGTCCACTCTCCAGGTCCACTCTCCAGTTCCGCCCATCGATAACGACCCGATAAGGAGCAGTATTAGGAATGAATGTCAATGACTTAGCAGCAAGAGCCGGTGACGCGTGTTATATACTTCTCACATTGAATTTCTTATGGGGACTGTATTGCGTCATTTCGACGTTTCGACGTGTGAAACAGTTGCGGTTTCGCACTGAAGCGGAGCAGTCGGACTTTGTCTCCACAATCAGCCAGCTTATCAAGCAACGCAACTATGAGCAGGCGATGGTGCTCTGCGAGGACGATCCGCGTGCGTTACCGCAGTTAGCACTGGCGAGCCTTAAGAATCGCAACCTGGGCTTTGACCAACTCCGACAGTTGTTAGGTGAAATGCTGCAGCGCGACGTATTTGGCGATCTGGAATATCGGATCAGTTGGATCGCCACGTCGATCAAGAATGGCCCATTGCTCGGTTTATTCGGCACCGTGTTGGGAATGATGGCGGCCTTCGGCCGTATCGGCCAGGGTCAAAAGGTGGAACCGGCTCAGATTGCGGATGAGATTGCGGTGGCATTGATTTGCACGGCCATGGGCTTGGCAACCGCGATTCCATTCGGCTACTTGCTGGCCGCAATCAATATTCGCGTGCGTGTGTTGCAGGACTCGCTGGGTGCGGGCTTACTTCGCCTCCTTGAAAGTTTCAGATAGAAACCGTCCGCGAGGAGCTCGATTACCTAGCTCCACCTTTTATCGATTCGAGTCACAAGTAGGAGAGGAATCATGGCAGGTGGTGGTGGTGGTGACGCTGGATTTACTAGTAATCGTACGTCGGAATTTCAACCATTTCTTCCGCGCCGTTCCCTGCAGGATGATGCGAATTTCGATATTACAGCGATGATCGATCTCGTGTTCATGATGAACATCTTCTTTCTTGTGACGTCGCTGACGAAGTCCGCTGCCGAGGTCGACTTGCCGCAAGCGTCATACTGTATCCCGGCCGACGAGTCGGAATGCGTTATTATTTTGGTCCGGTCAGGGTCCGACCCAGGCACTCCGGATGTGTCGATCTTTGATGAATCTGGCGAACACAAGCTTTCCCCCGAAGAATATGAAGAGCGAATTCGTTCAGCCGTGGAGCAGGCGGTCGAGCAGAACAAAAAGAAGGTCTTGATCAAGGCGGAGTCGAAGGTGCTCCTCGGACATGTCGTTCGTGTGTCTTCGTTGGCGACCGCCGCGGAAGGGGTCGAACCGTTTTTTGCCGTTATGGAAGTCGATCAACAAGGTAAATGACGATGACGATTCGCATAACATGCCGCGAGTGCGGCCAACAATCCGTCGCGGCGGAGAAGCTCCGTGGAAAGACGCTTGGATGCCCGCGCTGTGGGACGCTCTTGGAGGTCCCCGCGTTGAGCACTGATGATCACATGCCCGTACGCGAGCCCAACAAGCCCCCCGCGAATGCGTCGCACGCGTCCCATGGCCCAGACCCATTCAGCCCGCCCAGGAAAAAGTCCGACCATCACGACTTGATCGATATGACGGCAATGGTGGATATCGTCTTTTTTCTGCTGATTTACTTTCTGGTCACGTCTTTTGTGTCACTCGCCGCCGCAATCCACGCCCCTTCGACGGAGTCTACGGTGGGCAAAATCGCCAGAAGTTCGGCCGATTCTCCCGAGGGTTCAGCGCTAACCGTGCGAATCGATGCGGATGACGTCGTTTGGATTGAACAAGAGGCAGTGTTTGGACCTCCGGAAATCTATGCGCGGCTGAAATCAACGCGAGAGGAAGTCGGAGCCGAAAGACTGCGCATCGCGGCTAGTTCAGAAGCCACTCACGGCAAAATGGTTATGGTCTTGGACGCTGGTGTCAGCGCAGGGTTTAAGTCTGCCCAGCTGGCAATTGAAGAAGTCCAATAGATTGACCTCTGACCTCTGACCTCTGACCTCTGACCTCTGACCTCTGACCTCTGACCT
>CAZFLF010001179.1:0-2685 GCA_964519825.1 uncultured Pirellulaceae bacterium
ACGATCCGATTCCGCAGGTCGATTATTACCGGCTGCGATCCGTGTTCGAACCGGCTTTGGATCCAGCCCATTGGCGTCGGCCTGGCCAGCGGCTGGTGTCACTCTATACGGATGCCGATCGAACCAAGGCGGCCGCAGTGGAAGCGGAAGCTCAACAGTTGCAGCAGGCGGTGAATGAAAAGACCCAGAAATTTCTCGCCGTGACTTTGGAAAAGGAGTTGGAGAAATTTCCGGAGGCAATGCGCGGCAAACTTCGTGACGCGTACAATACGCCCGCCGATAAACGGACCGATGAACACAAGCAATTGCTCGCGGCCAACCCCAGCGTGAATCTGTCCCCCGGCGTGTTGTATCAATACGACGCAGCGGCCGCCGAGGAGCTGAAGAAGGACAGCGAAAAAGTCGCAGCGAAACGAGCCGAGAAACCGGTTGAAGATTTCCTCAGCGTATTAAGTGAGAATCCAGGTGCTCCGCCCCCCACCCATTTGTTCTATCGGGGTGACCACCGCCAGCCGAAGCAGGAGGTTTCTCCGGGCGACCTGACGATCGCAGCTCCCGATGGAGCGCGCGCAGAATTCGCCGGCGATGATCCTAATCTGCCCACGTCCGGTCGGCGGCTGGCATTCGCCCGGCATCTGACCAGCGGCCAGCATCCGTTAGTTGGTCGCGTGCTAGTCAACCGCTTCTGGTTGCACCATTTCGGCCGTGGAATCGTCGATACTCCGGGAGAGTTCGGCTTCCTCGGGCTGCGGCCGACGCACCCGGAACTGTTGGATTGGCTGGCGGACGAATTTGCGCGACAGGGTTGGCGGCTGAAAGCACTACACAAGTTGATCATGCAGTCGACCGTATATCGGCAAGTGAGCGCGACCGCCGACCTAACGGCGAAGTCGCCCGAGTCGCCTCAGTCCTCCTCTGCGGAGATTCGCTCGCGTCTGTACGGACGCTATCCCTTGCGTCGCCTCGATGCTGAGTCGCTGCGCGACCGCATACTCGCTGTGAGCGGCCGACTCGATCGGACTCAGTTTGGATCGCCGATTCCTGTCGAAGAGGATTTTGTCGGGCAAGTCATTGCCAAGGACGACTCGCCGCGGCGCACCATCTATTTGCAAATCCGACGCAGCAAACCGGTGTCGTTGTTGACCGCCTTTGACCTTCCCGTGATGACGGTCAACTGCGAGCGACGTGTGGACAGCACCGCCGCACCGCAGTCCCTGATGTTGATGAACAGCGAATTCGTGTTGAAACACGCGGAGCATTTCGCAAAACGAGTACGGGCCGAAACGCCTGCCGACTTCGCCCCCACGGTCGCTGGGCCGCTGAACATTAAATACCAGCGGCAAACGGACGCCTGGCGCTTCGGCCACGGCTCGTTTGATCCGGCAACGCAGCGAATCGCCCAGTTCACACCGCTGCCCCATTGGACCGGCTCTGCGTGGCAGGGAGCGGCGACACTGCCTGATCCGCAATTGGGCTGGGTGATCGTCCATGCCAACGGTGGGCACGCGGGAAACGATCCGCAACATGCATCGATCCGACGTTGGGTGGCACCGCGGGACGGATGGTTGGCGATCACAGGCAAGCTTCATCATCCCAGTGAGAATGGCGACGGAGTGCGTGGACGATTAGTGTCCAGCCGCGGCGGACTGCTCGGCGAATGGCAAGTTAAAACCAAGACCGTGCCAACCGACTTGCCAAAGATCGAAGTTCAAGCGGGAGACACGCTCGACTTCGTCGTAGACTGCGTCGGGGACGTGACCAGCGATTCCTTCGAATGGACTGCCCAACTTCAGGCGACCGACTCGGCGGGACAGGTTTTGGGCACCTGGAATTCCGTCGTCGACTTTCACGGACCGATCGGAACTTCAATGCCGCAACAAATCGCCTTCGCGTGGCAGCTCGCGTACCGCCGCCCGGTCACGCCAGAAGAACTGGAATGGGGATGTCAGTTCGTCGCGCGACAGATGAGCCATTTGCGCAGCAGCGGCGTGGCCGGAGATCCGGAGCAACAAGGACTCACCAGCCTGTGTCAGCAACTTATTAGCTCGAATGAATTTCTTTATGTCGATTGAAAACCAACTTCCCACGCGTCGCTCCTTCCTCGCCCAATCGGCTTTCGGGATCGGATCGTTTGCTCTGGCGTACTTGCTGCAGAGGGACCAACTGTTCGCGAACCCGGCCAGCAAGCCTGGCGAGAACTTTCCGCTGAACATGCGATCTCGCACGACCCATTTCGCTCCTCGTGCCAATGCGATGATTTCGCTGTTCATGCACGGCGGTCCCTCGCATGTGGATCTCTTGGACCCGAAGCCCGAGCTGAGCAAGCACCACGGGACCGAATACGGTGGAGACGTCATCTATAGTTTCGTGAATCGGGCCAATAAGAAGTTGTTTGGCACCCCCTGGAAATTCGCCAAGCACGGTCAGTGCGGTACCGAGGTTTCCGAGTTGCTACCGAACATCGCCAGCATTGTCGACGATATTGCGGTGGTTCGTTCCATGCACACCGGACATAACGGCCACGAGGTATCGATACGTTACTTTCATGGTGGCGTCGCCGGGGTTACGGGCCGGCCGACGCTGGGGAGCTGGATTGTGTATGCACTCGGGAGCGAGTCGCAGAACCTGCCAGCCTATATGGTCCTGTCGGATCCCAGCGGGCATCCTGTGGACGGCACGCACAAC
>CAZFLF010001180.1:0-2680 GCA_964519825.1 uncultured Pirellulaceae bacterium
TGGCGCCGGAAGCTCGTTCAACGAGCTTCCGGCGCCAACCTTCGAGTCGGCACCGAGCTTCCGGCGCCAACCTTGGGTACGGGGCGCCGGTACGGTGACGGCATGCGGATCGCGCTGGGCACCGACGAGCGGACGCCGCTCACCGAGCACGTCGCCCACGCCCTGAAGGAGCGGGGCCACGAGGTCGTGATCGTGGCCGACGCCAAGCAATGGCCCGACGTGGGACGCGAGGTGGGGGAGACCGTCGCCAGCGGCGAGGCCGACCGCGGTGTCGTGCTCCGCTGGACCCGGCCCCCCACCTCTCCGGGCTTGCTGCGCGCGTGGGCCGTTTTGCTGAAGCCGAAATCCTGGACCACCGGATTCGGCTTCACGTCCACAAGATTGTTCTGGCCGTCCCATTTGGGATCAGTGTCAAACGGCTGCGAGCGCTGCCGCTGCTCTAAAGACTCGGGCGGCTCAGCGAGCACAAGTCCAAACCCGAGAACCAGAAATGCGACGACTATTTGGCGGGGAAGGTTGAGCATCCGCGACTCCGGATTTTACCGCTGTAAGCGAAAGGGGAAGACGTCATACTCTACTACTTCCCAGGACGACCGAAACGCAATCTTTCAATCCCTATTTCATACTTTCCGTCTGGAGGAACCTGTGGCTGCCCTGGTTGGCAGTCAGATCACACACTTAAAAGGAGTCAATGTAATGACACGACAAACAACGGCACCACGACGCTCAGACGTAACGAGACGGACCGCGTTTCTTTTTGACTTGGACGGAACCCTGGTCGACAGCGTGTACCAACACGTCCTGGCCTGGCGAGAAGCGATGGCGGGCGTGGGTATCGAACTCGCAGTTTGGAGTATCCACCGACGGATTGGAATGAGTGGGGGACTGATGGCGAACGCCATTCTTCGGGAGACTGGCCATGCGGTGTCGGGCGAGGAGGCCAGTCGATTGCTGCGGCTGCACGCCGAGGCGTACGCACGACTTGCTGTCCAAATTCGACCCCTGCCTGGAGCCCGCGAACTACTCGCGTACCTATCCCGGGCCGGAGTTCCCTGGGCAATAGCAACGAGCGGCAGAATCGAGAGTGCTCGTCCGACTCTGGAGTTACTCGAAGTTCCCGCCGACGTACCGATCATCACGCGTGACCAGGTTGAGCATGCAAAGCCTGATCCCGATCTCTTCCTCGCCGCTGCAGAGCGGCTCAACGTGCCGATCGCTGATTCCGTGGTGGTGGGCGACAGCGTGTGGGACCTACTTGCTGCTCGTCGGGCAAGGGCGCTCGGCGTGGGGCTGCTTTCCGGCGGCTATGGACAGGATGAACTCGAACGAGCCGGAGCGTACCGCGTCTACCAAGATCCTGCTGACCTGCTACGTCACTTGGACGAAGTCGGTGTCCGAGCCACGGAATGATCAGGCGATTGGACCGAATGGGGAGTAAGAAAATGCTGACTGAAATTCCAACGCGGCGGGCAGGGGCCTAGTGGCAGGCAGCAAGGATCGGGTTTGCGCTGATAATTGTTGCAACAAAAATCGAGGCAGGGAATTCCGATGCAAGGCACAGGTTTGCGGCAGTACTCCTGGCAGCCCGCTTTGAAGCACCAGCACGGCAACTGCGGCAGCGGTTTCTGGTAGCAGGGGGGGCACAGACAGAGGTAGCGCGGCGTCCAGGTTGTACCGGCTGCTGCGGGTGCGGATTCCTGAGCGCTTACCGTCGGGGCCGTGAATGCGATGAGGAAAACGCCAAGCCAGTTCATTTGCTGTCGATGTTGCATTGGTCTCACTTTTCCATGCGATCAGACGACTCAGTCATTGGGCTGTGGAGGATTTCTTCCTGGTGGTAGTGGTGGTGCCGGTGGCACAGGATCATTTGGCGGCAGGGCCCTGTCGGCTTCTGGCTGCACCGCGGGAAGTTCTTCCACCATCGAATTCGCGTCGGATTCCAGGCGGAGTTGCCAACCACCTCCCAGCGCACGATAGACTTCCACCAGATTCGACGCGATGCTTCCTTCGGCGATGGCCAGCTCATCCTGCTGCTGAGCAAGGACCAGCTCGGCGACGAACACGCGGCCAAAGTCCGCATTACCGCCCCGGTAAAGTTCTTCGATGAGATTGCGTGATTCCAGCGCGGCGTCAGCGGCCTTGCGCAACGAGCGGGTTTGTTCTTGAGCCCGCAGAAATGCCACAATGGCATCCTCCGCCTCGCGTTGGGCATTGAGTACGATGTTCTGGTACTGGGCCACCTGCTGCATAAACCGAGCGTCCTCAACGGCGACATTGTTGCGAAGGCGGCCGTAGTTGAGGATGTTCCAGTTGAAACTGGGCCCCACATTGCCACCCACTGAGTTCGAATTGAATAGGCTTCCGAACTGCGTGGCGCGGACAAAAACATTTCCATTGATCGTGAACGCGGGATAAAGCTCCGCTTCCACGACGCCGATCAGGGCACTCTGTGCTGCGACCTCTCGTTCGGCCAACCGAACATCAGGCCGCCGGCGCAGCAGGTCAGCAGGAACACCGAGCACGACATCGGCAGGCGCTCGCGGAATTCCCTTCGGCTCATCGATAAGATTGCGGATATCTTGCGGCGGAATTCCCATGAGGACGCAAAGGCGGTTTTCGGCCTGCCGTAATTGCCGCAGCAAGTCCGGGATCGTGGATTCGGTCTGACCGAGGTTCGTCA
>CAZFLF010001181.1:0-2677 GCA_964519825.1 uncultured Pirellulaceae bacterium
CACTAAGACGAACAAAAGGGCTGTGGCCGTCAGGTTCCATTTGGAGTTCATAAGGCACATTAAAATCCAGACCCGGACCCAGTTGCTGTCCCGGTGCGCGAAAGAACTTTGCCACTTAACCGCGACACCGTCCCGACAGATAGCAACGTGAAGCCCATTGTGCGTTCGATTGGCGCCAGGAACTTTGCCAACTTGGTGTCGAGAGCAACATATTTGTTTTCGGCAATGAATACGCGGTCGCCAGGAAGAATCTGATAGTTCGTGTCGGTGATGCCACACGAGGTTATCGCCTTCCAGTCAACTGGCAGGAGTTGAACGTCGCAAGACTGGGGAGTGGGACGAGCGACCCAGATCGTCGTGGAGGAGATGGAATCCATTCCGTTCACATTTGAGATCGCGTCCAGTACGTTTTCATTGCCTGTGATCGGGAAGCGTGTCACGCGGTCGCCCAGCCCAGCTCCCTCGGTGATTACATAGTACACCTTGCTGTTATAGGCAAAGACGTCGACGGCAACTTCCGGCTTCTCAAGGAACTGTGTTAGATGCTCCTCGATCGTTCGTTTGGCTTCGCCAATCGTCAGCCCGACCACCGGGACGCTTCCGTAGACTCCAAGCGTCACTGTCCCATCCGGCTTCACCAAATGCTCACCGGAAATCTGCTGTTGCCCGGTAATTTGTACCAGGCTCACGTTGAGGGAGTCCGGTTTGATTTGTTTTTCCAGCTGGGCTTGGATCGCGACCTTCGCCTCGTCCATGGTCAAGCCTCCCACTTCGACAGAGCCATACGGCTCACCGAAGGACACCAGTCCTCCGATTTGTATTGGATAGGCTCCGCTAATTGGATACTCGGGAAACGTTCCTCGCACGTCGATCGATAGCACGTCCTGCGTTCGCAAGTGATAGGGAGCTTTTGGAGTGATGTGAATCGCATCAATGACAACAATGTCCGGTGGCTCAATGACATATTCCGGCAGCACCGCTTTAGACAATTCCCGCGGCATTTCCGCGGGGACTGGCGGTAGCGCGCCCAGCATGTCCGCCGGACCATTGCACAAAAGGCTCTGGCAGCCGCAGGTGCCGACGAACGACACGAGGAGCAATGTGCCTAGGCAGAATTTGGCGGGAGCGCCATGGTGGAACATACTCGATGCACCGTGTTGCAATCGAAATAACCTCTCCAATCCGACCTTTTGCGCCGGTTAATGCAATACATCGGCCTCGGCATCCGCGGGGATAAGAAAAAAGGGGGACTGCGCAGATTTTTCCGGTCGCGAAGGGTTTGCCGGCCTCGAGTGATAGCATGGATGTCTGTTTTCAAGCCGGTGGCTTTCAGCGATTAGTAGTCATTAGTCATTCAGTAGTTCCAAGTTTGTGCATTGAGTCTTGAAGTGCACGGTCTTTACGCCGAAGGCGTTACACAAGCCAGCCCAGGGGCAGAGCGGAGCGGCATTCGCCGCGGAGCGCCGCCCTGGGTAGGTGAAGGTCGATGTCAAAGCTCTGAAAGAGCGGAACAATCGTGTGAACTGGGTATCGCCCGGCCGGCTGCCGCCCGCGCCTTATTTCCGGCTGCCGCCAGGTTTGCTCTAGCCGGGAATTCTAATTGTCGTCGACCGGGAAAAGTAATTGTCGCTATACAGGCCCGACTTGTTTTGCCCTTGCAGGGCGGCGCACCTCTGTGATCGATCACCCAGGGCGGCGCTCCGCGGCTAACGCCGCTCCGCTCTGCCCTGGGCTGATATGTTCAACGCCTTCAGCGTAAAGACGACAATGCCTGCGATGCATTGAACAAGTTCAGCGGGTCTGGGCTGATATGTTCAACGCCTTCAGCGTAAAGACCCGCCATCACAACGCATTTCCAGAAACTTGGAACTACTGTCATTAGTCATTACTCATTCAGTCATTGGGATTTGGTACACAGACCGCGTCATGTACCGATCCGAACCCCTGCGGGATAGATTGCCGCCGAACCAGTGCGAGAGATGCCGATGGAGCCAAAATGCGGCGGAACAAAAAACTAGCCAACCCGTTAGTCGATCACCGCGCGTAGTTTTGTTTTTTCCGGGCGCTTTTTTTGGTTGTCACATTCTTGACAGGTATACTGCTCGCGGATACGTTGAGCACTTCAAAATGTGCTTCAGCGTGGATCGCAACGGGCAGCCGATGGAGGATCGCGATGAATAATCTGAATCAAAATGATGAGCAGATCGAATCCCAGCCGAAACCGGCGAAACATTCGCGACGTGGCCTATTCAAGGCTGGCGCCCTGTTAATCCCCGCGCTGACGACGCTTCGCGCTCAACCGGCTTGGGCACACCCCCTTCCGCCAGGCTGTAGAAAGGGTCGTCCCTGCGCCACCGCCTATGGGACTTCGCACCATAATTGACAGGCTCGAGCGCCATCGACGCTACTCGTTGGGCTGCCTGTCATAGTGACGATTTGCTGTGGCGGAGTTGGGACGACGAACAGTGGGTTGTCTATCAGATTACCTCTGGTGACACGCATGTGTTGAATCAGGTAGCCGCCCAAGCGCTACGGTCACTTCAAGACAGTCCATCCAACGTTTTAGAATTGGCGGAACGAGTCGCAGGTGCACTTGGCGCTGTCGCCGATGAGGCATTCACAAATCAGCTGGAAATTCTGCTCGCTGAATTCGACGAGTTTGGTTTGATCGAACGCT
>CAZFLF010001182.1:0-2675 GCA_964519825.1 uncultured Pirellulaceae bacterium
CGGAACGGTGGACATGCCCACTACATCGGCCCCGATCAGACGCAAAAAGCGATATTCCGCGCGGGTCTCCAGATTCGGTCCGGAAACCGCCACGAACACTCCCTGGTGCGCGGAGATGTTCTCGCGACGGGCGATATCAAGCGCCGTATCGATTAGCTTCCGGTCGTATGGTTCACACATGTCCGGAAACCGCGGTCCGAGCCGGTCGTCGTTGATTCCGATCAGCGGATTATCGCCCATCAAGTTGATATGGTCTTCGATGACCATGATGTCGCCATTGCGAAAATACGGATTCATGCCGCCGCACGCATTTGACACGACCAACAGATCCGCACCGAGCGCCCGCATCACGCGAACGGGCAACGTGATTTGCTTGAGGTGATAGCCCTCGTACAGGTGGATGCGACCTTCCATCGCCATTACCGGCAGACCGGCCAACCGCCCGCACACCAACCGGCCCCGGTGACTGGTGGCTGTCGAACGCGGGAAATGTGGAATTTCGGCGTAATCAAACGTTGCCTCGACCTCAATTTCCTCGACCAGTCCTCCCAGTCCAGTCCCCAGAATGATTCCCGCGCGCGGAGAATCCCAGCGAGTCTTGATCAGAGTCGCCACTTCCTGGATTTGGTCGTACAGTTCCAACATGGGAGATGCTCCTAGTTAATCCCACCTCGCGATTTGTTTAACCGCAAGCCGAAGGCGAGCGCGTCTTCGGAACATCGCCGACATCATCGTCAACGGCGCGCGCACGCCTACGGCTTGTGGTTAAACGACCCGGAGCCAAAGTTAACCGGATCGAGCACTGCAGCGGCGCGGCAAGAGTAACGCATCGGCGCGCCGCGAAACAAGGGGCGGAAAGGATTATCTACAGCAGATCCAACAACCTGGTCAGCGACGTAATACTTGGTCCGGCGTTAAGGCCAGCGCTACGGTCGAGATGAATGGCTTGCCAACCGGCGGCACGAGCACCGTCAACATCATGCACGATACTGTCGCCGACTAACAGAATTTCCGCCGGGTCGGCGTTCAACTCGCGCTCAACGCGGCGAAAAAATTGCCGGTGCGGCTTGGGAAAACCGATTTGTGACGAAACGAAGCAATGCGTGGCGTTTCCGAGCGGGGGTAGAGCGCGGCAAATCGGACGTAGACGCAAATCAAAATTGGAGGCGATACCCAAGATCAATCCCCGCCGTTGAAGCTCCGCCCAGACCGCTGGAACATCGTCGAAGAGCGACCATTGCTCAGGTCGGGAGAAGGCCTCCCATAGTTCCTCAAACGGTTGGCCTCCAGCATGCGGAACATCGTCCAACACCTCAGCGACAATGGCCCGCCAACGTGCGTGCTCGCGAGCCTCATCGGTTGGGCCCCCGTCTTGATGAAGTGCAAACGACTCTCCAAACCGCTGCCGAATCTGTTCTATAGTCAGTCGTGAGCCATGGCGACTGCCAACGTTTCGATATACTTCTGCGACCGAAGGTTGGACGTGAATCAATGTGCCGACGGCGTCGAACAAAATGAAACGTGCGTTGATGGCCGAGTGAATCCGCGGTTGAGTCATGCGGGCTTCTTCGCAGCCAATTTCTCGCGTGCCAATCGCAGCTCCATGTCGAGACGCAAGCACTTTGCCAATGCATGACTGGTTGCGTCCGCGACTCCCTGATTGAATCGCTCGTCTACGATCTTGTTCAGATCGCGAGCGAACGTGACATGCTGCTCGAGGATGTGAATCTTGTTGCTACCGGGAACCTCAATTTGCGCCGCAAGCGCCCGTTCGGCGGCCAGGGCCACGGGATCCAACGATCCTTTCCCGCCGACAAATAAAGCATAGGTCGCATGCAGGAATTCGACCGTCGCATTCCGCCGTTCGATCAGCAAACGTGTCACCTCGTCGGCCTTGGGGTCAACTTCCAGGGATCTTTCCAAAATCAAAGAGGTCTTATTCGACTTCGCAGCTTTGTCTCCTTCATCTCCTACTGCACTCTCGGCAGCAATGCCGACGAGCAAACAAATGGTTGCACAGATGAATTGTCGATTGGTAGCCATAGCGATCTTTCCTTCCAGTGGTTACAAGAAGCTGACTTTGTTGAGTGCAATATATCGGTCACAGACTGGCCACAGTATTCGTCAACCGTAATTGTACAACGAGATTCTTTCGTTGACCGGAGGCATGGTTCCGGCCCGGGGTCAAACGACTCATTTTCCTGCCCGCCAATCTTCCTGCCCGTTACTCGTGCTTGCAAACAGGCAGGAAGATTTGTGGGCAGGAACGACAACCGCAATTAATCCCGTTTACAATGCCGGACGCTGGGACGGTTGTTCCTTTCCTTTCGCCCGGACGAATGGCTATGAATCAACGATGGTGCTGGTGGCTCAGTGTGCTCGCGTGTGTCGGACCACTGACTGATGGGCGACTTACGGACGGGGCAGAGAACTACCGCGTTGGAGTTGCCAAGATCGATATCACGCCCGAATATCCGATTCGATTGAACGGCTTTGGTTTTCGGCGGGAAGAATCGGAGGGGATCTCGCAAAGGATCTGGGCCAAGGCCCTGGCGATCAGCCGGGCGAACGAACCTCCGGCCGTGTTGATCGCGATCGACAGCCTCGGTGTGCGTTTGCCAATGGTGGACGAAGTTGCGAAACGTCTGCACGAGAAATTCGCGATTCCGCGCGAG
>CAZFLF010001183.1:0-2672 GCA_964519825.1 uncultured Pirellulaceae bacterium
GGCTTGACACCGCTTTCGTTAAAACAGGCGTCCAACTTCGCGCGATCCAAAGCGGCGTCAAGCCACCGCACTCCAAAGTGCTCACTACGCGCACGCCTACGGCTTGCGGTTAAACGATGGTTGAGACGGTCTACTTGACATCGCTCGAAAACAGAAGCGCGATGCGATCGACAGGGACTTTGGCGTGGCTGGTGATGCGAATTTCTTTGCCGACAACTTCGATTTGAGCCGCGTCCAGAAGATGGTTCATGGCCTCGACGTAGGCCTTAAAGCCGGCCCTTTCAGCCAACATCTTCGTCCCTTCGGGCGTGGCGACTTGTTGAGCAATGACAGCACGTCCGAGGAGTAACAGCGCATCGATCGCTTGCTTGACTTCTTGAGCGGAAGCCGCATCGTTCACTTCCAGGATCATCTCGGCTTTCAGTTCGTCTTCCAATTCGACGCAACCGAGTACTTGTCGGAGGTGTTGCAAGACGGGCTTGAATGCCGCCTCCGCTGGGTTGCTGAGATCGAGTTCCTTGGCAATTTGCGCCAGCTGTTCGTTGCAAGCGAAAGTCAGCACCCCGCGATTCACGCGGTGCCATCCGGCAAAGTCTTCACTGGCGAAGCGCCAGCTCTTTTTTCCTGTGGCGTATTCTGCGGCGGAATCGGCCGGCATACCAATGCATCCAATGGTGCCTGGCTGAATTTCGACAAAGGACACGACGTTGTCGGACTTCATCTGAGGCGAAAGATTAAACTTGACTTCACTCGCCGGCAAGGAATGGATGGTCGCATGCTGGCCGCGAGTCACCTGCGCAGTCGGGATGGTTTGTTGGAACCAGCGCGCGATATCCACCCCTTTCACGACCCGCAACGCGTCTAACCCGTTGTAGATCGTGCGGCGATTGTCCGGCTTGCTGGCATCGTAGCTGTACGCGAAATGAGCGGTCACCTCGTCGATCCGATCGAGATGAACTTCACGGATCGATGGAAAAAAGTTTTCACGAAAAGGATCCACAAGTGCTTGGCTGGCTTTCGCCAAGAGTGCTTGCGCACCAGCGTGACCGAACAGCTTGGCCGGTCGAATTGCGATGACGCCAACTCGCGTTTGCGCAGGCTTGGCGGGCCCCTGCTTGGCCTGCACGGAAACCTGAGGAACTGACGATCCCGGCGTGTTGGAACTAGTCGGACCGCTCGTCGATTCGGCTTTCGCGGCAACGGCAGCCTTCACAGGTGCCTGATCGTCAGCCTCGATGCGAAACGTTGCGGCGGTTACTGCCGCAATGAGTCCGCTGGCGATCACGGCTAATTTACAGTGACGAGTGTTCGAGCAGAGCGAGCGGTCATCCTTGACGCGCAACATGGCAATCCTCCTTGATAACGTCGTGCTGGCCGGGAGGAACGCCCTCACCAAGCCATTTCGTCGAGTGTCGTCGTGCCGCAGCATCATCGCCGCGAGCACCTTCAAATACGTCAGCCGGCTATCGGCAGCGCGAGCCGCGGCGGCGTCCGCGGCCAGCTCCTGTTGCAGTTGCAAGCGGTTGACCAGCCAATACAACAGCGGGTGATAACCGTGAATCGCGAGACTCAGCCGCGCCAACCACCAGGCCGCAAAGTCGCCGCGGCCAATGTGAGCCAGTTCATGCGCGAGAACCGCACGGCGCTCCACAAAAGTCCATTCGCGCCAAGCCGCTGGTAACAGGATCAACGGACGAAGCCAGCCAAACGTGGCGGCCGTATTCAGTTGATGGCTCTCATAGATTCGCACTGTCGACCTGCAGCCCATTTCGCGACGGAGCGCCTGCA
The DNA here is from genome assembly GCA_964519825.1 of uncultured Pirellulaceae bacterium. Taxonomy (GTDB): domain Bacteria; phylum Planctomycetota; class Planctomycetia; order Pirellulales; family Pirellulaceae; genus CAZFLF01. The sequence goes on from CAZFLF010001183.1 coordinate 1,789, forward strand.
GTTCGGCGGTAAGCGGCTGATCCTCGACAAGCTGGCTGCCACGGAGTAGCCCGTTCAGCTGCACCATTCCGTGCAGGAATCGCCCCAACCCCAGAGCTGTTCCGCCCAAGAGCAACCAGGCACAGGTTCGCAGCCAACGCGAGCCTTTCAGGCCTTCTTCGTTCGCTGCGACATGATTCAATTCCAACTGCTGCAACAGCTGCCGACCAAGCTCGAGCCAAAACGACGTCGTTGCGTTCACAGCGGCCGAGCTTTCGTCCGACTTCAAACTCCCACTGGCTGAGCCATGCGGCAGTGTTCCGCTCGGTCGCGAAACAAATGCCGAGGACGTCGGCGAGAGTTGTGCCGACTCGGCGGATGACGCAGTCAAGATCGAAATCCACGAAGGGAGTGGGACAAACGCCAGGGGTGTGATCAGCAGCGTCAGCCCCAGGAACCAAGAAAGCGCCCAAGCCGCCATGTCGGGACTGCGGCGGGCTGTCAGCACATAAACAACGGTTGCCGCCCCCAACAACACGGAGACCTGAAAGAAGCACCAGACCAGCTGCACACCGAGTGTCGTCATCATTCCCGCTCCTTCAAGATGTCTTTGAGCAGTGCCCGTTCCTTGGCATTGAGCTTGCGGTCCTCGACGAGTCGCAACAGTAGCTCTTCGCGTGACCCGCCGAACACACGTTCGATCAGATCACCCAACAGACGCCCGGAGACTTCCGCATGCGAACGTGCAGGACGATAGCGAAACGGTCGTTCGTTATTGGTGGATTCCAAAAACCCCTTCTCCTGCAGGATGCGGACGAGGTTCGCCACCGTGCCGTTGCCAGCGATCGTCGACAGCGTCCCATCGGGAGCGATTGTCAAGTCGTTCGGCTGGTTCATGCCATCGT
>CAZFLF010001184.1:0-2669 GCA_964519825.1 uncultured Pirellulaceae bacterium
AAGAGCGTCTCAAGGCGCTGGAACAGAAAAAGTAGCAGACCCCTCACCCCAGCCCTCTCCCCGGAGTACCGCGGCGAGGGGGCCACAACATCGGCTGACGCCCAATCGCCGGAATGATCCGAATTACCGGACGCGGAAGTCGATGGAGGCCTCACTCGACTTCTGACCGACCTCGTCTTCAATGGTGAGTTGCAGCGTGTAGTCGCCCGGGCGGAGGTCTTTGGGGACGTCGATGGTGTAGGTGATATAGTAATCGTGGCGCCGATTACGGCATTCTTCGTTGACGGGTTCCAACTTGGTGCTGATTCGGCCGCCGCTGGCATCGACGATGTTGTACTCGGTCTGCAACTTGGTCTCATACTTGTCGCCGTCTAGGTGGACGGAAAAGTTGTCGATTTCCACATACAGAAAGACCCGCTGCCCTGGCTTGAACGAAATGGACTTGACGGGTGTGTAGTTGCCGAAGCTCTTGACTTCTTCGCAGAACGCCAAATTACGCACGTCGAGTGTGCTCATGTTGGCTAAATGATTCTCGGCTTCGCGAAGCTCCCGCAATGCCAATGCCGCGCGACGGCTTCCGGCGTGCTTGTCGTCCGCATCGAGTGCGACAAGCAGAGCGTGCAACTGGTGCTTCCAATACTCCCGTTCGTCTTCGCTCAGCTTGTCCATCGTGGCGACCGCCTGATCACGATGATTCGCAATTAAGTGCAACAGGCGGGCGGAGGTGGCCATCCGCTCTCCTTCGCGATCGCTGGGAGTGTACCGGGCCAACTCCCGTTCGAGTGTTTCCAGCGTCTGCGACAAGTGCTCGCGCCATTCGCCTCGCCGGATTTCTGGCTTGACTACGGCCGTCGCGGTCCCCGAAACCGCATCGTTCGTGGGGATAGACAACGCGACCGTCTTGACGTCCGAATTATGGCCGCGAGCGTCACGGATTGGCGGCTCACTGGGAGAGCTGTCCGTAGCGGAATGCGGCCGAGGCTCGGTCAAAGGGGGCACCGCTGGGCGTGGCAGAACGTTCCCGTTGGCGGCGAGCGACTCGCTGGATTCCACGGTGTCGGTTAATTTCTGCAACGCCGCTTGCTGGACCTGTTCGAGCGGGTCTCGCGAGCGACGAACCGGAAGAAGTCGATCCTGAGGCAACCCTGTCGATTCTCGCCCGGCGATGGCACTCAACTGTGCGCGTAAATATGCCTGGTATTGTGGCGCCAATTCGCTATCTGGCGAGTTCAACGCCCGGTCAAGGTCCGCCAAATCGACTTCGGTCTTTTGCTCTGGTGTTGCGGGAGTTGTGGCGATGCTAAAGCGATTCGGATTTGGGTTCGTCGGTGTTGGTTCGACCCCTCCGGTGGTGAATCCGGAATGAGCGACATGCTGGGTAGGTTTCCTTGAATCGTCGACAGACGATGGAATCCTGGGCGCGACACTGGCCGCTACCGCCTCGGGATGGGCTCCATTCGAGGATCTCGTCTCCGTGAGCAAGTTATCGGCTCGTGATTGAGTCGACACGGAGGCGTTGGACGCCGGCGACTTCGCTCCGAACAACGAGCTTGCGCACCCGCTGCAGCCGAGAGATGCGACGATGACTCCGAGAATCCAGGACCAGGAGTGTGACATGGCCAACTGTGCGAGTGCCGGGACGAAGAGGCGGGGGATAGTAGGTGATCACCCTATTCGCTGCAAGGTCGAGAGACGGCTGACCGAACTTCGCACTTAAATACCCAGCCTACTTTCTGGGCGTGGCCGCCGATCGGCCTGTGAAAGAGTGGAGTCAGCAAGTACGTTCTTGCAGCATGTCCACTGAGAAGTCGCTGGCGATCGTATTGCGCGTGGTCGAGTTTAGCGAGACCAGCATCGTCGCGACGTTATTCACCGAGGATTTCGGGAAGATCGGGGCTTTGGCGAAAGGGGCGCGGCGGCCGAAAAGTCCATTCGAGGCTGCTCTTGACCTGTTAGCGGTATGTCGAATAGTGTTCATTCACAAATCAACTGACGCCCTCGACTTGCTGACCGAAGCGAAGTTGGAGCGGCGGTTCCGTTCGTCGTCTCGCGACTTGTCTCGTCTTTACGCGGGTTACTACGTGGCGGAATTGTTGCACGAATTGACTGATCCCGGCGATGCTCATCCGGGCCTGTTCCAGGCCGCGAATCAAGCACTGATCGAACTTGACCAAGGCGAACCCGTCCACACATTGGTGTTGCGATTCGAATTGGCATTGTTGCGCGAATTGGGCCTGCTCCCGTCCTTGGACGCGTGCGTGGGATGTGGCGCAACGGTAGAGATTACCGGACGAGTGGCGTTTGGATTATTGGCCGGAGGGATTCTGTGCGGTGCTTGTCGGGCTGGGCAGAAACAAGTGATCAGTGTCAGCGCGGGTGCGATGAAGGTATTACAACATTTCGCCGAACCAGCGAGAGACTCTTGGCGACGAGTGGCGGTGGATCAGCGCACACGGGGCGAATTGCGTGGAATCTTGAATCGATATCTCGCACATGTGCTCGGACACCGTCCGAAAATGCATAAGTATTTGGGAATGCTGACAGGCTAGGGCTCTGTCACAGCTAGGAACGGGGATTTGATCGCTGAGCGGAACGGCGCTAGCCGCCGGTTCTACTTAGGAACCGAGGGCTAGCGCCCGTTCGCTCAGTATCCAATTATTTAGCTGTGA
>CAZFLF010001185.1:0-2666 GCA_964519825.1 uncultured Pirellulaceae bacterium
CTCGACGTGCGCGAGAAGCTGCTCATTCTTGGAAACGTGGACCGGGTAATGCGGGTACTTTCCCGCGGCTGGGAAGTAAAAGAAGTACTCGATGGTCTGCGTGCCAAACGGCGCCAACTGAATGTTCAGTCCGCGAGTCGCTTCACCGCCGCTGACGGCGATCGCACCGACTGGAATCTGGGTCAGCACATCGAGTTTTTGCGGGGATGATGTCGGGTTGGTCACGACAATCTGACAACCATAGACCGTATGGACGAGGAACTCCTCGGTTGCAAACTTGTCGAGTTGCTCATTGTTCTCGTGGCGATAGCGATCAGTGGCCCGGAAGAAGTTCTGGCTTACGAGAATTGGCGACCGTTCAACTTTGTCGGCGGCGGCTCGTATTTCTTCGTGAAACACCACCAGTGGACTGGCAGCCTTCAGCGACATACTTACTTGCTCGAGCTTCGTTTCGTGCTTGCCAGCCTCGAACGGGAGGTCCAAGAGCGCGAGCGCAAACATCATCTCCGTGAAGTTATGCGACGCGTCCGCGAAGTTGGTCGAAAAGAACGGCTTCTTCGCGGCCAGATCCTGTCCGGCGTAGTCGCGCCAGAAGCTGTTGACCGTGACCAAGCCGGCGTTTTGTTGCTCGATCAGCAACTTGTAATAGTTGTTCTCGGCCCACTCCTGTGTCTTGTCGACCTGTTGGAACAGCTGACGGACGCTTTGTCGGGCTTCGGCGTCTGAGTAGAGGGCTTCTAGCCCCTTGCCGGCTTCCCTGCCAAGTGACAGACGCCGCTGAGATTGGAAGCCAAAGTTTTCCTTCTTATCTGCCTCTTGCCTCCCATCGGACGCGGCACGATCCGTTACGTCTCCGAGCTTGGCTTCCGATTCAGCAAGTTTGCGTAAGTCAGCCGGCAGCGCCCTACCGCCCGCAATCCCAGCACCCCCACCCATGGCACCCTCTGCGGCCCAGGTCTGCGGCTTCACGCCAAGCATGAGTTCTTCACGAAGCTGTTCAATCTCTACAAATGCGGCCCCTGTCGCGCTTTCGCTGGTCTCTAACGCACTGCCGCGAATCGCAGTCCGGAAAAGTAGGTTTGACCGCTCGACGTCAGTTGGAAGAAGATCGAACGCGTCACGAACATGTCGCGGGCCGTGCTCCCCGTCAGCCGCGATGCGCTGGGCGAGCAGAATCCGTTCGACGGTGTTCAGCTGCTCGTAGGCCCACGGATCGAGATCGGCTTCCAGCGGCAACCCGAGCAACCAGCGATCCAAGAACGTCTTATCTCGTTTGTTCGCCAGATAGGGCTTGATCACGGTGGCGAAGAACTTGGGATCTTTCTTGAACAAGAAGAAATTTAACTCGTGACAAGCGTACTTGGAATACTGAGTTCGCTGCTCTTCGGGCTTGAGTTTCGGCCAATTCACCACGAACCCAAACTCAATCAGCTTCGGATCACGGTTGAGGGTCATGTACAAAACGTAGACGCGGGCCAGGTTATCGTAGGTCTCGAATTTGGACGTAAGAATGTCGGCCAGTTGGAACGTTTCTCCGGACGGGACGACACTTGTCCGTTTTTGCTGCGTGAAGTGTTTCTGCGGATCTAGTCCGTTCGCCAGTCGCAGGTCGCGGAACTTCATCGGCTGCTCCGGTAAGGAAACACTGCGGTACGCGGTGCTGACCGGATCGACTGCCAGGAAATGCAGGTGTTGGTGCGCGCCAAGCTGTTTGCGCGAGATGACAATGAGCCCCTTTTCATCCGGCACGAGGTTGGTTACCACCACCGAAGTTTCGCCGAGGAAATCGAGATTACTTTGGATGGGCAGGACGGTGACACCCGAATCTTCCTCCGCCACCACGAGTCGGGGTGTGGCGCTCATCGGCGCTGGTGCTGCTGAACGGGAGAAGTCTGTCCCCGCTTGCGCATCCTGCTTGGCCGTTTGCGTCGTACGCACGGCCCATGGATTGAGGAGGACACTAGGTCGCTCCAGCATCACGCCGGGAAACTTTTTAGCGAACTTGCGGTCGAGGATATAGCGGTATTCGTCGCCGATATTGCGCCCCGCGATATACAGCGAGTCGGTTGGAGCCGGATAAATCTGAATCGGCTCCGCATCGACGATGCGGCCGAGATTCCCGAACGGATCGAATTCCGGCTCGTAGCGCGTCGCGAAGACGTGCAGCCGTGTGAACTTCGTGGCATTGTGTAAACGGATGCGGACCGAGTCTTGGTCGGTTTCGACGGCCGCGATATGCAGCGGGTTCTGCCCCCGCACTTCCAGCTGCCGCACTTTCCCCAGCGCGTACCTGTCGCGCATCTCGCCGGCGGAAAGCCGCAAAGTGATATGGCGATCGGGTCGCTTCAGCCACAGGTCGTAATCCCCCGGCGGAAGGTTTTTCGCCACGAGCATTCCGTCTTCGACCGCCAGATTCTCGTAACGGTCAGCTACGAACGTGGCATTGCGCAGTTCGAGCAGCGACACTTCCGTCCGTTGCAACTTCGTCCCCACGAACGGGATCACCAGCGGATGAGCAGCGACTCCGTGCAGCGATCCGTAATACGAATGCTGGTCGCGACTGAGTCTCCAGGTGTGTGCGGTTCCTTCGGGGCCTGTGGCGGTCACCGATACAACATCAACGAGCGCACCGAGACGGATGCGGCTGCGTGGGTCACTCTTGAGCG
>CAZFLF010001186.1:0-2666 GCA_964519825.1 uncultured Pirellulaceae bacterium
TGTCTTTAGCTTGCTCTCCCCGCACCGCGTTCCGCCAGCGCAAGACCACTTGGGGCTTTAGCGGCGTGCGGGCGCCAGTCTTCGGCAGCAGCTGGTACCAGTTGACCGAAGCCTCGATGAGCTTCTGAATCTTCTGATTGCGATCGGTCGTCTCGCTGGGAGGTGGATCGCCCGCCACCGCTGGCAGCGCCAGGATCAGCGCAGCCAGCGCTTCGATCCATGTCATGATGCGGAGGGATCGGGATTTCATAGTGGCCTCAATTGGGAGCAGGGGAGCGATACCCTCATCTTGCCATTACTTGACCTAAAAACAGTCAAAGGTCATATCGCCGCGCAATCAGTTCGTCGCGAGCGACAATTATCGGAGCCGGCGATCGGTCTTCGCCAACACAACTATTTGATTGCCAATTAATGCCGTACCACTTCGTTGACTCCCAGGCTCCGAAGTACGCGCAGACCAGAGTCACGACAATCGCCAGCGTGCGGACGGTGAAGCGGGGACGGCATCGCATAGAATAATCGAATTTGGCGAAGGCCCGGCGGAAGTTGTCTCGTTTGTATAACACGGTCCGCCAAGACAGGCCTGCCTGGAAGGCCTCCAAGACGAGGTATTCAGAAATTTTCCGGTCGTTGTGGAGCGGCACGCCCCATTCCAAATCGTGGTAGGTCAAGTAGACCGGATCTTCGAAGGTCGGCCAGGCGCAACGCCGTAGGGGCTCGTTCGACATTTGCACTGCCTATTCGGTTGCACTATCCGTGACAGGAGAAGTATGTCCGACTCCCAGTGAATATCCTGGCGAGTCACGGCGAAGTTGGGAGGCCCTCTTCAATTCTTTTGACGAGCCGCCAAATGCCTGAGTTTCCATGCAGGGCGTCCGTTCGCGTACGGCATAATGGTCTGCTTTGAAAGAAGAGTATGCTTTTCGAGCAACACATCCAGCAGCATGAGGTCGCTATTTGTCTGCGTTTCAGAAGTCTTTTCGACAGACCCACGGATATACGCGATGTATCGGCCGTCGGGTGACCAGGCAGGAAAACAGCCCCAGTACTCGGTGCTCGTTGTGAGTTGCCGGACCTTTTGACCGTTTGCATCGGCCACGAAAATTTGCTCGCCCACCGCTGGTACAAACTTTGCAAAGACGAGCATGGCACCGTCCGGTGACCAGGCTGGCGTGCCCCAATAATGCAGATCCTGACCGAGCAAATCACGCGGGGCCGAGCCTCGAGAATCCCCAACAACGAGCCGCTTGGGCCCATTGGATCCTGCCAATCGATTCGACATAAAAGCGATTTTCGTCAGGTCGGAACCCCAGGCCGGGAACCAATCCACGGCGGGATTCCGGCTGATGTTCACCAACATTTTGCCAGCGATCTCCGTAACCCATACCTCGTCGTCTCCAGAGCGATTCGAGCAAAACGCGAGTTGGCTGCCATCCGGCGACCAACACGGATGACGGTCGGCTCCGGGATCGGCGGTGATATTGATCAGTCCTTGTCCGTCGGCCTGGACAATCCAAATGTCGGCGTTGCCCGCTCGAAACGACGTAAATGCCAGTCGCGTTCCATCGGGCGACCATGCGGGCTCGCGAATGTCGTCGGCGAAGACAGGTCCCAGCTGTTGCGGGCTGTCATCGGCGACATCAAATGCCAACAACTCGAACTTGCCAAAATGATTGGACACGACGGTGAGGAGTGCGGCGGTACTTGGTGGCTGGTCGGCTGCGGCCGGAGTTGCCAGCAGCGCGACTGCCCCGAACAGAGCAATTCTACAGATGAGCGAATTGCACCCCGGCCGTGGACACATTATGCCTTGACCCATCATCAACCGTTCTTCGACTTTTCTGGGATCACCGGTTGCTCAGCGGACTGTTGAGCGATTGTTCTGGCCACCCGGAACCCGACGGACGCGCCGAGTCGCCCCGCGGACATCATATAGGAATGCGTAATACGCAGGGTATCTGGTTTGCTTTCATATGTGCCGCCGATGACATAGCAATTGTCTCCGAAACGATTCAAACATTCTTCGGACGCGTTTCCCAGCATGTCGAACAGACCGAAGTCGTTCGGCTTGAGCAAGCCCACCGGTTCCGGATGGTCATTCGGCGTGGATCCCAAAAACCAGGCATATTGCGGAAGCAACGCCGGATCGTCGCCAAAGAACCGGCTGGTAACACAGTTTGCCCCACAAGCATATCGCCACTCGTGAAAAGTCGGCAGTCGATATCCAGTTCGCAGGAAACCTTTCGTCGGGAGCGACATTCCCTCGTGAATCTCGGAAATTGGCGGAACGCTCATTTGGTCTTCGGATAGTCCTTCCTTTTCGCTAAGCCAACGGCAGTAACGCATGGCCTGGTACCAAGTCATACCGATTACAGGCCGTTGAGAGTCCTTGCGGTCGAAACGGATGAACCTTCGATCCTCTTGAGGATGATCGGTTAAAAACCGCTGAAATTGTTCCCTGGTGACTTCCTCCGCCGCCACGGCGATCTGCCAGTTGGTACGCTGACCATTTTGGGTCACCGGAAAAGCAAATAACGAAAAGGTTTGGCCTTGCCCGTTGCGATACCAACGGCGATCCCCAATCGGCTCCCGAGACACAAGCTCGCGATCGGCAGCCGCCAGATGAGCTCCTTTGCCCCATCGCCGCAGCGTACTCTTTACTGCAC
>CAZFLF010001187.1:0-2665 GCA_964519825.1 uncultured Pirellulaceae bacterium
GACATCGATGCCACCGGTCATGTTTTGGGCGGAAGCAATGGCCCTTCATGGATTGTCCTTATAGATAAATAAGTTCCGCCCGCCATGGTGACAATGGACCACGACTCTCTTGTCGCGATACGGCTCGAGCTCCGAGACGCGGGCGGTGATTTCCTGCATCGGGATGAGCTGTGATCCGGCGATCCGGGCGATCTCAAACTCTTTTTGCTCGCGGCAGTCGACGAGCAGAAAATCTTCCTCGCCGTCCAGCAGGGCTTTTACTGAGCGAACGTTGATTTCTAGCGGCACAATCGGTGGCGACACGGTGAACTCTCGAATCGGTTCTGTAAATGGGAATTGGAAATTGGGATTGGGACAGGAGTCGGCCTCCCGTCGCAAATTAACGACGGCCGATGGGGTTGTACAGCCGGGAGGGCGAATGAGGTTTGGGAAGCTAGAATCTCAGGGTGGTTTACCACTCCCCGCATCCATAACGGCATTTGCATGTCGCGCCCTGACCCAATTCACGCTCGCCAATTCGCCATCGATGTCGTGCGGAAGTTGCACGAGGCCGGCTATCAGTCGCTGTGGGCAGGCGGCTGCGTCCGGGATCAGCTCATGGGGCGCGAACCGAAGGACTACGACATCGCCACCAATGCGACTCCCGACCAGATTCGTGACGTCTTTGGCCACAAGCGCACGTTGGCCGTGGGAGCTTCATTTGGTGTCATTACCGTCGTGGGCTCGCGCGAAGCGGGCCAGATCGACGTGGCAACGTTTCGCCGAGACGCGGGGTATTCCGATGGCCGGCATCCGGACGCGGTGACATTCAGCACTCCGGAAGAAGACGCACAGCGTCGCGACTTCACCATCAACGGGCTGTATTACGATCCACTCGATCAACGCGTGATCGACTTCGTCGGCGGCCAGGAGGATTTGAAACAAAATCTCATTCGCGCAATCGGCGAACCGCGGCACCGATTTGCCGAAGACAAATTGCGCATGCTGCGGGCCGTGCGGTTCGCGTCGACGCTGAGCTTCGATATCGACGTCGGTACGTTCCAAGCCGTCCAGGCTGCCGCGCATGAAATCACGTTGGTCAGCCCCGAGCGGATCGCGGAAGAGTTGCGGCGGATGCTCGTTCATCCAGCGCGTCACCGGGCCCTGGAGCTGTTGCGGTCCACGAAGCTTCTCCCGGAGATCCTGCCGAAAATCTCCGGCCTGTGGCCGATGGACGAGCCCACCGATGAGTCGCATGCGACGGCCTGGGATCGGACGATCCGCGTTCTGGAACGATTACGGCAGCCAGCTTTTTCTGTGGCCTTTGCCGCAGTCGCGCGCGAGGCATTCGTATCCCGAAACGGAGATGAGACGCTGATTCGAGATCTCAGCCGCGACCTGCGGCTTTCGAATGACGAACGCGAAGGCGCACTGTTCGTCCTGACAAACGAGCGGATCGTCCGGCACGCCAGCACAATCTATTGGCCGACGTTGCAACGCGTCCTGATCGCGCCGCGAGTGGAAGAACTACTGGTGCTGGCCGAAGCGGTTGCCGACGTGCTCGACGGCCAGACCGGCGAAATCACGTTTTGCCGCGATAAGCTGCAGCTCCCGCCGAGTCAGTTGAATCCGCCGCCGCTGATTTCTGGCGCCGATCTACGGGGGCTGGGCATTCCCGTGGGGCCGGTGTACAAGCAGCTTCTCGAACAAGCCCGAGACTCGCAATTGCTGGGTCTGTTGCAGACTGCCGAGGAGGCGCGGGCCTGGGTTCGCACTCGCTGGCTGGCAGGAGAGGGTTCGGCCTAAGAGGCCGGTTTGGCGAGTACGAAGTACGGAGTACGCGGTAACGAGAACTCAGAACAACTCCGTACTTGGTACACCGTACTCCGTACCGAATACCCCGCCATTGCGGCCCGAAACAAATGAAGTTGTTGAAGAGGAGACAAACATGCTGTGGATTGACTTAATACTTCGCTGGCTGCACATCCTTGGCGCTGTCACACTGGCGGGAGGAGTTATTTTTTGGCGGTGCGCACTGCTCCGCGCGACCGAATCGTTGCCGGATATCACGCGGCAAGAAGTTGGAGCCGCGATTCGCTCGCGCTGGTCCAAGCTGGTGATGGCTTCGAGCGGACTCTTGCTGGTGACTGGCTTGGTCAACTTCATGCTGCTGCTGCAGCGTTACGATCTCGACAAGACGGCGTTTCCCGGCAGCAAGTACCACATGCTGTTCGGGATCAAATTCTTGCTCTCGCTCGGCGTATTCATGCTCTCGGCATTGTTGGCCGGACGCACCGCGGCGGCAGAGAACTTGCGCCGCAAGGAACGGATGTGGCTTAACATCAATGTCCTGCTCGCGATTGCGGTAGTCTGCCTGGGCGGGCTGTTGAGGTCCGGCGGACGGCATCCCAAATCGGCACAATCCTTACAGCCGGAGCGCCAATCCGAACGGTTGATCGCGGACACCGAACTGTCTCTTACCAGCGTGCCAGCCGGCGAATAAGCTGGAGCGTCGGCGATCGTGCGATTCTTTCGTCCCTGCGAGGATTCGTCACCATGGAAAAGAAGGCCAAGAAGCGGCTGGACGTGATCCATCTCAAACTGCAGCAGTTGCGGCAGTCGCTGGCCGGCGCGAAAAAACAAGACGATGAGCCGGGCGAAGTGAAACGGCTCGAAGCGGAGATCG
>CAZFLF010001188.1:0-2665 GCA_964519825.1 uncultured Pirellulaceae bacterium
TCAATGCGCACTCCACGCTGGTAGCCAGCCCACCGCAGCCAAGGGAGAAGAGGCTCGGCTGAGAAGTTGCGGAGCACTCGAATGCGGGCGATCGCCGGTACTGGCGTCAGTCGGTCCAGTTGGGCAAGGGCTCTTGTCGGCACGGAGTTTAACTCCCTGCCGGCGGCCGGCGCCAACGACCGCAAACTCGACCAATACTCGGTCAGGTTTGGCGTCAGCGGGCTCTCGGCGATGGCGGCGTTCATTTCCAGGTTCGCATTCATCCGGCACGTCGTACGACGGCGGCATAGTTCACGAGTTCTGAGTCATCCGGTGACGCCGCGGCGTGCAATCGCAGAGCCTGTTCCCGTTCGATTTCCAATCCGCATTCGCGAAACAGACGACGAATCTCCTCCGCATTTCGGAATAAGTACACGTGGTCCTTCGTTGGGCAGTTTGCACAGGTTGTCAGAAATGCCACGCCGCTGGGACGAAGCGCCTCCCCAATTCTGCGGAGCACCGGGCGTGGGTCGTCAAGATGCTCGATGACTTCGCCCATCGTGATGAAATCAAATGTGTCGTCGGTCGGAATTGCCAGCGCATCCAGTTCGGTGAGCGTCAGCGTCGCGGGCGGATCGTCCACCAAGAACGGCAAGATCCCGCGACACATGCGCAATGACACGGGGCTGATATCAATCGCTTGATATGCTTGCGCCGCGAGATGCTGGAGTGCTGCGGCGAGATATAAGCCGTGTCCAGGTCCGATCTCGAGATAGCGAGCCACGTTCTCACGGCGTCGACCGACCTCGTCGAGAAAAAACGAATAGATCGCGTAGTGGTTCTTCCACAAAAATTGAGTGACGGCCAGCCCAACCATGTAATCGCGCATGGTCTGGTCATTGGAATACACGTCACGGTACGCGTCTCCCTGACAACGACATGGATACTTGCCCGTTCGTCGAAAGTGGATGGTCTCGTTCAGCAGGTCCTGACACAGCTCGAGATACCTGGTGACCGCATGATCGAGATTGAGTCCGGTGGACTGCAGATACCGGTCGAATCGTAGGATGAAGTCATCACCACGCGCCCAGTACTGTTCGTTGGGCGTGTCGAGTAACGGATGGAGCGCCTTCCGCTGTAACGGACTCCGCTGGCAGACTTGTTCGATGAAAGTCTTCAACACGGTCGACGCGACTCCCCAGCGAGAAGTGGACGAAACGTAACGGACAAGAAGAAATGGGCGGCGAAGTATAGAAATGCCACTTCAGGGTCACAAGGTGAACCGCCTGAGATCAGGCGCGGCGTTGCTCTGGGCGATGTTTCAATTCCAAGAACCTATCCAAGAACTAGACCGTTTTTTTGTAAGATGGGCACTTTTGCCCGTCTCGCGGACAGAATCGACGGGCATGAGTGCCCATCTTACGACGTTGTACTTGGACAGGTTCCAAGTTGCTCCGCTAGCATCAGCTGCGATTATCCGGCTTACAGCAGGTCCTGCTGAGGAGTTGCCCGAATTTTGGTCTGGTGTCGATTGTCGGAATCGGACAACCTTAGCCGAGTCGTCGCCACCTGTCGCAACCTGGCATTTGTCTGATGCGTCTCACGTTTGACTCGCTGAGCGTCGGGGCCGAGACATCCTGGGTCCACCGCGTTTCGCTGGAAGAAGTGCAAGCGTTCGCGAATCTGTCCGGCGACACGAACCCGTTGCACATGGATCGCGAATACGCGCGGCGCCAAGGGTTCTTAGGGCGAGTTGTCCACGGCATGCTGGTGAGCGCGTTCCTGTCGCGAGTACTCGGCACAGACTTGCCGGGTAGCGGCGTATTGTGGCTCAGCCAGGAGACACGATTCCTGCTACCGGTCTACATTGGCGACGAAATCCGCATCGTCGTTCGAGTGAAACACAAATCAGAGGCCCTCCGGACCTTGCTGTTGGAGACAGACGTCTTTAATCAGCGCGGCGACAAGGTGTTACAAGGAGAAGCGAAAGTCATGGTCCTCGAACAACCGCGCGAACTGGAATGGCGAGACACAGTCACCTTGATCACAGGCAGTAGTCGTGGGATTGGAGCGGCGATCGCGTTGGCGTTCGGTCGCAAGGGAGGCAAAGTAGCCGTGCACTATCACTCGCGGCGGGACAGCGCGGAGGAGGTTGTGGCGGGCATTCACGCTGTCGGGGGTGAAGCCGGGCTGTTCGCCGCCGACTTGCTGCAGCCAGACGGTCCGCGAACGCTCGCCACGGCGGTGCGCGAGCGATTTGGAGCAGTCCACGTGCTCGTCAACAACGCCTCGCCTAAGATCCGCCGCGCGCCTCCGGGAGCCATGGAGATCTCCGATCTCGACTATTACTGGAACGCGTACGTCCGTTCGTCCTGGTTACTGACACAAGAACTACTGCCTGCGATGAAAGCTCTGGGATTCGGGCGCATCGTGCAGATTCTCAGTTCGGCCATCTCCGGCACTCCCCCGGCAGACTTGGCGGCTTACGTTGCGGCCAAGAGCGGTTTGTGGGGATTGTCAAAAGCTCTCGCCGTCGATCTCGCGCCGCAGGGGATCACGGTCAATGCCGTCTCTCCTTCGGCCGTCATGACCGATCAATGGGAGGGCGTCCCGGATTCACACCGCCGCGCGTTGGCCATGCGAGTCCCGATGCGGACGTTGGCATCGCCGATCGATGTAGCCAACG
>CAZFLF010001189.1:0-2662 GCA_964519825.1 uncultured Pirellulaceae bacterium
CAGCTCGGCAGGCGCGTTGGTTCCGGCTCGGCAGGAGCCTCGCCCTCCCGAATGACATCCCTCATTCACAATTGGCGAAGCACTCGTTGGCGACAAACTTTGTAATAGGGTGGGACACGCGGGTAATGTAAAAACAGTATTCATGTGCAGTTCCTGCTCCTGGCCGGCAGCCGGGGGCTACAACCAAGCTCGCAGGTGATGCGATGATCGACTGGCGATTGCGACGACAGGTGGACAAGGCGAGATCGCGGTGGCGACATGCCCATTTGTTGAAAACGGCCGCGCTCGTGTGGTTCGGCGGCACGATAGCGGTCGGTTTGCTGCTGGCGCTATTGCTGATCTGGAACATCGCTGTGCCATGGCCATCCGAGTTGGTTGGCGTCGTCGCTGGCCTTGCTTTACTGATCGCGGGTTGGCAGATCTTCCGCACCAGCCAGGACCGGCGCGAAATTGCGCGGCGGGTCGAAGATGCCTTTCCCGAACTGCAGGCTTCATTGCTCGCGGCCATCGACATAGAACCCGACGCGACGACCGGACGAGTCGGGTATTTGCAAGATCGAGTTATCGGGCAGGTGTTGGCACACGCCTACCACCACGGTTGGCAGCGTCTGGTGCCGGCCAGGCGGTTGGCCGCGCTCCATGTCTTGCATGTTGCGATCCTCGGAATCTTTGTGGCGTCGTTATGGCTATTGCACACGCGTCCGGAAAACCGCTCGACCGCCGTCCACAACGGTATGGCTCCGGCAACCCTCCTCACGCAGGACCGCTTCCAAGTTGCGATTGAACCAGGCCACACGGAGGTTGAACGCGGAACCTCGCTGTTGGTGCTGGCACGGTTTCGGGGACCGCTGCCGCCCGATGCGATTTTGGTCTACCGAGCGACCGATGCTCCATCAGCTGCTGATAAGGAGAAAAGGTCGCGCGACGGCCGAATTACTATGTCCAAGGCGCTCGACGATCCGCTCTTCGGTGGTTCGGTTGGCGCGGTAGACGTTCCGCTGGAATATCACGTCGAGTTCGCCGGCCAACGGAGCAAGTCTTTCCGAGTTGGCGTCTTTGAGTTTCCCCGCTTGATCCGCGCTGACGCACAGCTGAAGTTTCCGCAGTTCACTTCGCTGGAAGACAAGCTCGTGCGGGACGTGCGGCAACTAACGGCGGTTGTCGGAACGAAGATCACGGTGACGCTCGAATTGAACAAAGTCGTCGCCTCCGCCCGGTTGTCGGAAAAGGACGGCGTGACGCTCGAACTGAAGCCGGTGCCGGACCAGCCGCGACACTACGCTGTTGCATTCACTCTCGATCGCTCGAGGCGATTGACACTACAGTTGACCGACGAGCAGGGTCGGGCGAACAAGGAGTCTGCGGAACTCGTCTTCACCGCGATTACCAATCAACCGCCGGATTTGAAGTTGGCCGCGCCCGGCAAGGATACGCAAGTATCGCCTTTGGAAGAGTTGGAGTTGAAGGCGAAGGCGTTCGATGATTTTGGACTGCGCCGAGTCGGCTTGACGTATGCAATTGCCGGTCGGGACGAAATGGAACTAACGCTAGCCCAGCAAGTTGCCGGCAAGGAACGACTCGAACTGGCCCACGTCGTCGCTTTGGAGAACTTGCAGGCCGAACCGGATGAGCTCCTGTCGTATTATTTCTGGGCGGAAGACTCCGGCCCGGACGGTGAGGTGCGACGCACGTCGAGTGACATGTTCTTCGCCGAAGTGCGCCCTTTCGAGGAGATCTTTCGCCAAGGTCAGCAGCCCCCTGGCGGACAGCAACGACAGCCGCCGAGCAGCCCCAACGCCAGCGCCGCGGAAAAGCTCGCCGAGTTACAAAAGGAAATCATTAGCGCCACGTGGAAGCTAGTGCGACGCGAGTCCAGCGGCAAGACCACCGATGCGTTTGGCTCGGATGTTGCCCTGCTCGTCGAGTCGCAGAACACGGCCCTCAATCTAACTGAGCAACTGGCGGAAAAGGTACAAGACCCGCAAGCGATGCGGCATGTGGACGCCGCGCGGCGCCACATGAACAATGCGATTCGCGAATTGATATCGGCCAAAGAGCAAAATGCCACGACGACGCTGCGGCCCGCACTCGACGCAGAACAGCAAGCGTATCAATCGCTGCTCAAGCTCCGAGCCCGCGAGCATCAGGTCATGCAGGGGCAGCCCGGCGCGTCGCGCGGCAGTAGCTCGTCCCGGTCGCAACAGCAATTGGACCAACTGCAATTAAAGGAACAGAAGAATCGCTACGAAACCGAGCGCACCGCTCAAGCACAAGACAACCCCGCCGAACGCGAAATGCGCCAAGTGCTTAACCGGTTGAAGGAATTGGCACGGCGCCAAGGTGACTTGAACGAGCGTCTGAAGGAAATGCAGACTGCGTTACAGGAGGCGCAGACCGAAGAGCAGAAGGATGAATTGCGCCGGCAGTTGAAACGACTCCAAGAGGAACAAGAGCAACTGCTCCGCGACACAGAGGAGCTGCAGGCTCGCATGGATCAACCGCAAAACGCCGAGCAAATGGCGGAATCGCGGCAACAGCTAGATAACGCCCGTGAACGCGTGCGCCAGTCATCCGAAGCGTTGCGCGAAGGAATGGTCCCGCAGGCCGCTTCCGCTGGATCGCGCGCAAAGCAGGACTTCGAGCAACTGCGCGACGAATTCCG
>CAZFLF010001190.1:0-2660 GCA_964519825.1 uncultured Pirellulaceae bacterium
GCCGCTGAGAGCGGCGGTGGCGGCTGCGTCGCGCCGGCCGCCGAGAGAGCTGATGACGCCAATTTTCAAACTGCCGCTGACTTTGAGGAGCGCGTCCCGCAAAGCTTCGGCAGCCTCCGGCGCAGGAATTCGCTCGAGTGCAAACCGGGCCATATGCGAATTATCTTTGTTGACCAGCAGGCCCGCCAGCGCCGGAACAGCCGCGGCCGAGCCGACCGTCGCCAGTTTGCGGCAGACATAGTCCTGGGCGTCGCGCGTGAGGTTCCCTTTCAGGGCCGCGATCAGGCGGTTTTCAAGTTGCTGCCTGTCGTCAGGCTTGCCATGTGACGCGATCGCCGCATCTTCGATCGGCGCCAGGGCCGCCAGATCGGTACCCCAGTCGAACCTCTTCAGCGCCTCAAACGCGTTGTCCAACATGATCGAGGGTCCTCAAAAATTCATTGGTCATTGGGACTTGGTCATTGTTCATCATTAGAGTTGCCACGGTTCGCGACGAGCGCGATCGACCAGGCGATTCGCCTCGGCATCGCCGCTGAATTCCTGTCTGGCAGAATCCCACTTGAGGGACCGCCGCAGTTGATACGCAATGTTGCCCAGATGGGCCAACACCGCCGTGTTCACAGCCGATTCAATATCACGGAACGGCCTTTCGCGCGTCTTCACGCATTCAATGAAGTCGCCGTAGATGTCTCCTTCGCCCTTATACATCGGGACTGGTTTCGACGCCGCCTGCTCCCCCGGCGTCCCTTCAATGTGCAGGTTTTCGGTATGGGGACGGTTGTGGTAAATGGTCAGGCCATTGGGATAGCGATACGCGAGGTATTTTCCATTGCCATTGCCATTTCCATTTTCATCTTTGCCGTGGAAATAGGTGACCTCCTCCGGCTGAAGGTCGCGGACGTCGCAGATAAAGGTCGCGCCACCGAAGTGATGGGCGCCCCAATCGGTCATGCCGCCCCCCGAATAGTCGTTGAATGAACGCCAACTGGCACCGTTGATCGAGAAGCTGCCGCTGCAGCGCTTGGAGTTGTAGGGTGCCCAGGGGGCCGGACCAAGCCACAGATCCCAGTCGATCTTTTCGGCCATTTCTTCCGGCGGCAGATTGCAAAGCTGCGGAAGCGGACCGACGTTGACATTGATCGATTTGATCTTTCCGAATTCACCAGCCCAGGCGGGATCGACGTACTTCCGATAGTCTCCGAGCACACGCTGGCTGCCGCCGGACACGACACGCCCGTAGCGCCGGGCAGCGGCGATCATCAGCGGACCTTCCCGCAAGGTGAGCGTTTCCGGCTTCTGGCAGTAGACATCTTTGCCGTTTCGGCACGCCTCGATCACCATGATCGCATGCCAGTGATCGGGGGTGGCGATGTGTACGGCGTCGATGTCGGTGCGGGCCAGGAGTTCACGAAAGTCGTTGTACGTCTGGCAGTCGGTGTGGCCATATCGTTTATCGACCGTGTCTTTGGCCTTGCTGCGAACTTCCGCACGGACATCGCACAGTGCGACATATTGGACATCCTTTCGGCCGAGAAAGGCTCCCGAATCGCCGCGCCCCATGTTCCCGATGCCAATTCCCGCCATCACGATGCGATCGCTGGCAGCGGGGCGTTCGCTATTGCCGAGAGCCGCCGAGGTGATGACATAGGGAATCCCCAAGGCCGCACCCGCGGTCTTGAGGAACTTACGGCGTGTCGGTTTTTTAATGGGAATCGGAATCTGGCTCATGGCATTCAACCTTGCATGGAGTAGTCGGTCGCCACGGAAACGGTTTTTTGCCTTATTGCCTCGTTGCGTTCGACTCAACCGGAGTCCACAACGAAACAGGAGCGCAGAGTATGATCGATTCCCAAGTGGACTGCAAAGCAAGCCATCGGCAGGTATTGGCAGGTAGTAGATCAGGTCGTCGCTAACATTCAGGCCTGCGTATCGTGACCCAAGCACGTAACCGCGGATTTCACAGATAACACGGATGTCAAAAGCACTCGTACCACCAGGGCCAAGTATTGTCTCTTTCCGTGAAATCCGTGTGATCCGCGGTAACTTCGCTATCACTCCGCATGGTAGCCACGCCACATCCATACAAGTGTGTCCGCCAGCGTTTGCTCGAACACTTTCGAATCGCAGTGCCTCGATGCATGGCTGAATACGTAACGGTAGTCATAGCCTTTGGCCTTGAGGGCCGCGGCGGTGCGTTCGTTGGCCATTACCCAGTTGTGATAGGTCTGCTCCGGATCATTAGCGCGAAGATCGTTCTCCGATACGTGCGTGAAGATGCGCAGCGGCTTGTTCTCACTGTTTTCGAGCAACTTCAGGTCGGAATGGTATTCCCACGCGCCGAGCGGGTATTGCTTTTCTTCCGGCGCGTCATCGTCTTGTTGATCGACGAATGTACCGGAGTAGGTGATCAAACGCCGAAACAAATCAGGACGAAACCAGCCCATCGTGAGGGCCGCGGCGCCGCCGGAACTGCAGCCCATCACTGCCTTCCCCCAAGGATTCTCCGTGAATGCAATCTTCGGATACGCGGTCTTGATCTCGGCATTGCTCAGCACTGCTGGCAACACTTCGTCGTTAATGAAGCGGGCGAATCGGTCAGACATCGTGTCATATTCGAGACCGCGCTCGCTCCCTTTACCATCGTTGCCGCCATTCTCTAC
>CAZFLF010001191.1:0-2657 GCA_964519825.1 uncultured Pirellulaceae bacterium
ATGGATGTGACAATCCCGAACCGCGCGTCCTTCACATGGGCCCGCAGCGCCCCCGACAGTGCCATGGGGGGCGCCGCCTGGTTGCCGGCAGCCACAGCCGACCAGACGCTCACGCCGATCGCGCAGAGAAGTCGTGTGCGACGCATCCAGACCACCGCGAGTTTAGCTCACACGGACGATGCCACGTCGCCGCCATGGCGCAACAAGAATCGCGCGGCGGCTCATCATTCCATCGGCTGGCCGTCGGCTGCAAGCTTAGACCCAGCGCCAGCACAGATCTGGGCCGACCGGACAAGGGATGGGTGTATAAAAGTTCTCATCCGGATGTCCAAAATGCAAATTCCACCTAAAAAGACGAACACGACGGTGACTCGCCGCAGCTTCCTGGCCGGCATCTCGGCGGCGGTCGTCGGTTGGCGTGCGGACACGTCCGCACAGACTCGGCGTCTCGAAACCGTTACACAGTGGATGAACGCCTCGCGGGCGGAGCGCGCTGCCACCGTCAAGGCCTGCCTCGATCGCATCCGCGATATGGACCCGAAGATTCAAGCGTGGGTGCAGGTGGCGCCGCAGCCGGCGCTCGGAGACGGCCCGCTCAGCGGCATTCCATTCGGTGCGAAGGACATCATGGAAACGCGCGGGCTTTCTACGGAGTACGGCTCGCCGATCTACAAGGGCCGTCTCGGCAGCACTGACGCGGCCATCGTGACGTCATTGCGGCGCCGCGGGGCAATCCTGCTCGGCAAGACGCACACGACCGCCTTCGCCTACCGCACGCCGGCTCCAACGCGCAATCCGCGCAACCTCGAGCACACACCGGGCGGCAGCTCCAGCGGTTCGGCGGCGGCGGTGGCTGGCGGCATGGTGCCGTTCGCGCTCGGCACGCAGACGCGGGGTTCGATTCTCAGGCCCGCATCGTACTGCGGCGTCACTGGCTTCAAGCCAAGCTACGGCCTTGTATCGGTCGATGGTGTGCTGCCATACGCAAAGAGCCTGGATACCGTTGGCTTCTTCACGCACACACCGGCCGACATGTTGGCGCTCTGGGAGGCGATGGGACATTCGTCCGGACGCGACGAAACACTGACCTTCGGTGTGCCCGATCCGATGCCCGAGGTCGACGTCGAGATGGCAACGGCGGTTCAGAATGCGATCGACACACTCCGACGGGCCGGCATCGTCATGCGCCCGGTTGACATCGCAGGCCTTCTGAAGAACATCGATTCGGCAACCAACGACGTCGCGTTCTACGAAGCCTCGCGGTTCCATGAGCAACGGTGGAAAGAGCATGGGGCGAGGCTGCTCGAATTAGCAGATCTGGTTGAGAAGGGCCTAAGGATGCCGGTCGAGCAGTACGAGCGAGCACTACGGGAGATCCGGGAAGGACAGTCGCGATTTAGCGAGCTGTACCAAACGACGCAGGTAATCCTGGTTCCTGCAGCTACGGGGCCCGCTCCCCGCGGCCTCTCGAACACCGGTGACCCGCGAATGAATGCGCCGTGGACGGGGCTTGGCACACCCGCCGTCTCGATTCCAATGCCAGTCAGCGGGCTCCCTCTTGGCTTGCAGCTCACCGCCGATCGCGGTCAGGAAGCGCGCGTGTTGCGCGCCGCCGTGCGGCTGCATCGCCTGCTTACGTAGAGCCGTTCATTCTTCGCGTGGCCTGCCAACCGTAGCTCAGCTGCGCAGGTTTGAGGGAAGGTTGGCGGAGAGGGTGGGATTCGCACCACTGCTGGTTGTTGGAAACAAAGACTCAACGGATTCTTGGTTCCTCACGATCCGCTAGATCCGCACGAAAGCCCTGGTAGAGATACGTATTGAGCACGCGGACTTTGGGGGCTGCCGATCCCGAGGTCCTCAACTCAGTGAGCATACCTCCAGTCTCGCGGAGGTCGCGCCCGCTGCGACAGGACGCTGATCTTTCGATCGCGCGCCGACGCCCGCGGATGAGACAAGACGGCTCGCCAACCAGCGAGATCCACGCGGCCCTGCTCGTCCTTGGCTGCTGTCGAGACGTGGTCTCCGCGAACGCAGGCGATTTTCGCAGATTAACAAACACTGCGGCGTTGATCGCTACTGACGTGTTGGCGCTCATCCGGCAGCCCCGTCACCATCAGTGTACCCACCATCAACTGTTGAGTCGTTTTCGTGATATCCCGTTTCGCCCTCCCTCAGAGAGGCGGAAACGAGGCACTACAACCAGCACGACGCAGTGAGATTGATTGGTGTTTAGAGTCACTTATTTATGGATTACCACTCAATTCGACCGGGGTCTATTTGGAACAGCCGCTGCGGCCGCTCCTGCATATACTATCCACCACCGGAATGAACCCTGAGCGATGGCGGCAGATCTCGCATCTTTCCGATGCGGCACTGGCGTGCGACGAAGGGCAGCGCGCGGCCTTTCTGCGTGAGGCATGTGCCGGCGACTTGGCACTCCAGCGGGAAGTGGAGGCGCTGCTGACCCAGCAGGCGTCGACGGGTGGCTTTCTCGATGGTCTGGCGGTCGACGCCGCGGCGCAGTTGGCCACCGAGACCGGAGACTCACTGCTGACCGGCCGGCGCCTCGGCCCCTACCAGGTGCACGAGCGCATAGGTGTGGGTGGCATGGGCGAAGTCTATCGCGCGCGCGACACGAAGCTGGGCCGCGATGTGGC
>CAZFLF010001192.1:0-2653 GCA_964519825.1 uncultured Pirellulaceae bacterium
AGCTCCTTGGGCTCGAAGTCGGCCACATTACCGCCAAACGGCGCCAGCCAGCCGGCCGACGCTAAGTGCGCGAGCGGCCGCACGCCGCTGCGCCGACTAGTGATCGATTCCCACACCGCATCGCGCCCCACGCCAATCGGCGAGATCACGCCCAACCCGGTGATGACAACGTCTCGATCAGACACGGCGCGCTCAACAATACAATGTCGCAACACAACGCCCAAGAAAAGAATTAACCACGACGGCACGAAGGACACGAAGACAAGACTATTTGGACGGGATTAACATGATCGACAGGATCTAAATTAACTCGATATTCCTGTTGATCCTGTAAATCCTGTCAAAGAATTCGTCGTGTCCGTCGTGTCGTCGTGGTTAAAACCCGAATCATTCAGTGTAATTGGCCGGGCAGCGCGCGACAACGCATCAGGATCAACCGGCAGAGTAAGCAGAAATCACCCGGGGCTCAGATATACCACATCGGCTCGCGTTTGGCCGCTTGATCGACCAGGTCGGCCAGCGTCGTTTCATCGAGCCGGTCGTGCTGAGCGTTGCCCAACTCGCGGCATAGGTACAAGAGCGCGCCGACGAGCGGCGTCGGTTTGCCGGCATTGGTCTGCGGCCGGTCCTCGCCTTCCATCACCTCGATGACTTCCGCCATCGAGATCTCATGCGGCGATCGGGCCAGCTTATAACCACCCGCGGCCCCGCGCGTGCTGGCCACCAGCGATGCGCCCTTGAGCTGTAAAAGAATCTGCACCAGAAACCGCGACGGAATCCCGTGCTCGTCCGCAATCCGCCGAATCTGCACCGGCTCGCCGCTCTCGTGCTCCGCCGCAAGCTGCAGCATCGCAAGGCAAGCGTACTCGGTCTTGGCGGAGAGTTTCATGAGAGGTCGGAGGTCAGAGGCCAGAGCCCAGAGGTGCGGATCGGAAATTTTCTCCGCTCCTGACCTCTGTCCTCTGACCTCCGGCCTCTTCCTTAGATGCCGCTGCCGTCCTGCTCGCTCACCGAGTGCAAACCGCATTCGGTTTTCTTCATGCCGCTCCAGCGGCCGGCCCGTTCGTCGGACTCGCCCGCTTCGACGGCCCGCGTGCAGGGCCAGCAGCCGATACTAGGATAACCTCGATCGTGCAGTGGGTTATAGGGGATACCTTCCTCCGTGATCCGATTCCAGACATCTTTTTTTGTCCAGTTCGCCAACGGGCTGATTTTCACCAGGCCGAACTTCTTGTCCCACCCCACCACCGAGGCCTGCGCCCGGTCGGGACTCTGATCGCGGCGAATGCCGCTCATCCAGGCGTGCATCACCTCGGACGCTCGCTTGAGAGTCTTGATTTTACGATCGAAGCAGCACTGGTTCGGGTTCGTGCGATACAGCGGCCCGCCGTGCAGCGCTTCATACTCGGGCACCGAAAGCTCCGGCTGCAACAGATCGACCTCAATGCCGTACTTGTCCGCGATCCGGTCGCGTAAATCGAGCGTTTCCTGGAACTGATAACCGGTTTCCAGATTGAAAATGTAAGTTTCCGGGGCAATTCGCGCCAGCATCGAAAGAATGACGCAGCCCTCGGGTCCAAAAGCCGTGGCCATCGTCAAGTAAGGCGCATAATGCTCGACGCCCCAGGCGATGATCTCCTCGGGCGAGGCCGTCTCCAGGCGCTGGCTGGCCTCTTGCAGCCCGGCCAACAGCTCGGGCGTGGCTTCCAAGCGTTGGAACCCCGCTCCAGGCATCGGCAAGCCGCTGGCGGCCTTTCTGGGAGTTTCCACCACCGTGGAATCGTACATAACGAGCTTCAACGGACAGACGGGTTCTGCAGCCGCCGCGGTAAAGTCCGGGCGACGATCAAATCGGCTAGGAATTGCGGCCATTGCACTCAATCATACGTAACATAGTGAACTAAGTCAACAATGCGGACCCAGTATGTTATCGACCGTTCACACCCGATACTGCAGGTTACAACGGCTGTACCGCTCACCAAGCGGTTTTGGGAAACAAGAACCCGCTAGCAGCGCCATCGCCGCTTGCCATCGGGTGGCACGCCCAGAGTCTTCGATGAGAGTGGTGAGGCTGGCTAAGACCACGCCCTTCACGGACTCAGGGCGTTGCCACCCCTTCCAGAGATGGTTTCGCTAAGAATCCTCGTGCTTCACCCGCGAAATCGCCTTCAAAAACTGCGAGACATTCGCAAACCGATTGTCGGCCTCCGCCTCAATGCACTTGTGAATCGCCGCCTCGAGCTTCGGATTGATCTTCGGGTAGTATTTCTTGAGCGGCGCGGGCTCGCTCAAACCGTGGCCCATCGCCGCCCGGCCGTCGCTGCCGCGCAGCCACGGCAGTTCGAACGCGAAAAGCTCGTACATCGAAACGCCGTACGCAAAAACATCCAGCCGCAGATCGGTCGCCTTGCGGCGAACGACCTCCGGCGCCATGTAGTTCGGCGTACCCGTGCGATTGCCGGGCAGCAAGTATTCCTTCTCGGCCGGCACGGTGAGCCCGAAGTCGATCAACTTCAGCGATGTGCCATCCTTCTCGCACACGAAATTCCGCGGGCAGATGTCGCGATGGATATACCCCGCCGCGTGGACCGCCTCCAAAGCCTCGGCCGCCTGCCTGGCGTCGCCTGATCCGCGCAGGCTGCTGCCGGCGGTC
>CAZFLF010001193.1:0-2652 GCA_964519825.1 uncultured Pirellulaceae bacterium
CGTTATGAAGGCTGGTACGGCTGATCAGCTGGTCGGCATGATCGAAAAGAGTAACGCGTGCGCCACGCTGGGAAAGCACGAGCGCAGTGCAGCACCCCAACAGGCCTCCACCAAGTACCGCGACACGCCGATTTATTCCGGCTTTTCCCATATGAATTTCAATTCCCAATCGTCCAGGCTCGCTGTCGCAAATTGGACCGCGGTGAATACCATCGCCCGCTCGTGGACCTGACCAATTGAGATCGGCGCGGTCGCGATCCGAGTATCATCCTTCAGTCGACAATAGCCGAAACTTGCGTCCCTCGCGCCAGCCGAACTCGCGGTAATGCTGCCAAGGATCCATCCCGGCTGCCGCGACATCGGGGTGATCGATCAGATAGCCAACGGCATCGAATCGTTCACGCTCAAGCTGAAGTCCGCTGAGATGGGCCAGTGCTTCCTGATGGTACGGATCGGCATCGAGCGCCGCCTTCGCCAGGTCCAGCGCCGTCTTCCTATCGCCTTCGATCAAGACATGTTGCGACATTGCCAAAAGGCTCATTGCTCGGATTCCGTTGCTATAGTGGCCCGACATCGCGCCCACAGTCGTCATGATTTGCGCTGACCGGGCGAGCTGCACCGGAAGAAATGCGCCCATATTAAATGTCATGTGACGCCTGAGCATGGCCGCTTCAGCGGCCAACTCGACTGTATCGCTCATCGCTTTCGGCAAATCCGCTTGTCGTACGAGTGCCAGCATGCGCGCCCGGTGATCCTCCAGCGCTTCGAATAGCTGTTCTCTGGAACGGCCGAGCAGCCGTTGATGCGAGGCCGTAATTCGATCCGTCCCAAAAATGCGCTTTCGATACAAGGGTCGCGGCACGTGGACCGCCGTCCCCGATACTAGCAAATGCAGCACCCATTCGCATTCAACCGCAAAGCCGTCATATCGATCGGTTGGAAAGTCGCGATGGTCGCGCACCCAGGAGCGCGTCACCCCCCGCATGGGGTCTCCTTCGGCGCCGCCAAGAAAAAATGACATCAGCCGATCAAAAATCGGCTCTTCCGTCAGGCGAAGCTGCAAGCGAAAGAACGCATGACCGAAACAATCCATATCGCTATACGCAACGCTAGCTTGCGGTCGACTGATCAACTCAACAAGAAGAGTGGCGATATAGTCTGGCTGGAGGAGATCATCGTGGGGAAGAATGAGAAAATAAGGCGTTGCGACGCGCCGCAAGAGACTCTTCATATTTTCGGCCCAGCCGAGAACCTGGGGATTGACGATTATTCTGACGCGGTCATCCCGAAGAAAAGGCTGGCAGGCGCTCAGTATCTGCTCGGCTGGTGGTTCGACTGCGATCTCGACGACAAAGTCGGAATACGTCTGGGTGAGTACGGACCGCAAGGTATGGTGGATGAATGCCTCCGAGCGGTAGGCCGGAATGCACACGGTCACATTGGGCGCCACGCCACCGCTCCAAGGTTTTGACTAAGCCGGGATTCCCCGGATGAATCCCGAACTGGTATGGATGGTAGTGAGTTTCTGGATTGCCCGGAACCCTGAATGGGAGGTGTGGATTGCTACCGGCATTTCCGGTCTCGCGAATGAGAGTGAAACTCGAAGGAGATTGCCAATGTCGCAGATGGGTCAGAAGCTGCCGTGGCTATTGGGCAGAGCGTGTCAGCTCTGCCCTGGACTTCAGACGTCAACTTGTTCCGCTATTCTCAGCGCATCATCGACCTCTACGCCAAGATACCTGACCGTACTTTCGATTTTCGTGTGGCCGAGCAGGAGCTGCACGGCTCGTAGGTTGCCAGTGCGCCGGTAGATCAGCGTCGCCTTCGTCCGGCGAAGAGAATGCGTGCCGAAGAGCTTTGGATCCAATCCGATGCTGGCGATCCACTGGCAGAGCAGGCGCGCATACTGGCGAGTTGAGAGATACGTGTCGGGGCCGCGTTTGCCGACGAAGAGAAACTCGCCCGGCTTCTTCCTTCTCCCTCTCAAGTAGTCGTCGATCGACTGACGGGTGTGATCTGTCAGCTCGAACTTCACCGGATGACCGGTCTTTCTCTGTCTCACGGTTGCCCTGTCGACTGCATAGCCCGTGGGCGCCACATCTTCGACCCTAAGGGCCACGACATCGCAGCCGCGCAATTTGCTGTCGATGGCGAGGTTGAACAATGCGAGGTCTCGGCATCGTCCGTTTACCTGCAACCGGGTCCGGATTGACCAGACATGTTTTGGCATCAGTGGCGGCTTCGGTCCGATGAGCTTGCCTTTGTTCCAGGGCGCTCGCCCTGTCGCGGATTGGACGGCGTTCTCTTCGTGCATGGTCGTACTCCTCGTTGTGAGAACTACGAGCATGAGTCGTCAGTCGCAGAGTTCGGCGTCTATTCCGCGGAGGCTTCGACGGCCAGGCGTTGTGCTGGCAGGGCGCTACCTATATGAAGCTTGCCCGTAGAGCTATGAAATACGAGCCATGTATCTTATTGATATTACGAATAAAATAGCGCGGACACCTCTCGCGTCTTCTCCCCTTGCGGGAGAGGGCAGCTCAGTCGTGTCAGCGCATTCGAATTGGGTGAGGGGTTCTCTTCGCAAAAACGCTTCTGACGAAGAGGACCCCTCACCCAATTTGCGCTCGTGGGTTCTTTCTTGAGCCCTCTCCC
>CAZFLF010001194.1:0-2652 GCA_964519825.1 uncultured Pirellulaceae bacterium
GCCCAAGCCCTGGCCTCCACCACCGCCCTGGCCGCCGCCGCCGAGCCCACCGCCACCACCTCCCAATCCGCCACCACCGCCGCCCCACTGCGCCAACACGGGCACGCCGGCAAACGCCTCAGGTAGTTTTACGGACAAAGGCTTGTCCGAATTGTTGTGGATGATCACCGTGGCCCCCTTCGTATCCGTGGGGATGAACTCCACTTTGATTTCGCCCGATTTTATCGCGGCGAACATCTCGACCGTTTGAAAGTCCTCGGGTTTGAGTTTGGGCTTCTTCTCTGCGGCTTGTGCGACGCAAGTGACCGCGCCTGCAACAAGAATGCTCAAAGCGAGCGCAAGGTTACCGAAACATGTGGCCTTCATTGAGAAATTCTCCTGCCTGCTTCTTATCCAGGGTCTGGACCGGACATCCAAACCGCTGACTGACAACGCACCTCCTGCGACAGCAGCACTCGCAGAAAATGCACCCCTGAGAAACTGTACCCATAGAATAGCCGGTGATTCGGCGACGGCCAAGCTGTTTTCTTAGCACAATTCCGTTGTCGATCCGGATTAGTACCCTCATCCGACCCCGTTTTCAGAGTGGCATCCTAGGATAAATCGGTTGGGGGGCATCCCCGCGTCTTTCGGCCGCTCGGCAAGAAAAAACGCCGCCCGTGGGAATCCCACGGGCGGCGGAAATCGAGCGAATTAGGTTTGCCAACTTGGCTAGGGCGAGTTCGTGGCGGTCGCCGCGACCTGTGGTTCGGACAGCTCCTGGCGATGTTCTCCCTTGAACTGCAATCGACGCAGTTTGCCTTCATCGTCACGAACCGCATCCACAACGATGGTGTCCTTGCCTTGGAATGTTCCCTGCAACAACTCCTCCGACAACGGGTCTTCGACGAAATTCTCGATTGCCCGACGCAGCGGACGGGCGCCGAAGTCGAGGTTGGAACCTTTCTTGATCAGGAATTCCTTGGAGTCGTCGGTCAATTCCAGCTGGAAGCCTTTTTCCTGCAATCGGAGACGGACTTTTGACAGTTCCAGGTCAATCACTCCCTTCAAATCCTCATTGGTCAGATGACGGAACACGATGACGTCGTCCAAGCGATTCAGGAATTCCGGACGGAAGACCTTTTCGATCTGGTCCATCACCCGGGTTTTCATGTTTTCGTAGGACGCGTCTTTGTCCTGCTTGCCGGGGAAGCCAAACGCCGATTCGTTCTTAATGGCCTCCGCGCCCGCATTCGTGGTCATGATCAGGATCACATTTCGGAAATCGATATTCCGACCAAAGCTATCGGTGAGCCGACCTTCTTCCATCACCTGCAGCAGCATGTTGAAGACGTCGGGATGGGCCTTTTCGATTTCATCGAGCAATACCACTGCGTAAGGTCGACGTCGGATCTTTTCCGTGAGTTGCCCCCCCTCTTCATAACCAACGTAGCCCGGCGGCGCGCCAATCAGGCGACTGACGTTATGCTTCTCCATGTACTCGCTCATGTCGACTTGGATGAGCGCGTCTTCGTCACCGAACATAAATTCGGCGAGGGCCTTCGCCAACAGCGTCTTGCCGACGCCGGTGGGGCCAGCAAACACAAAGCAACCGGTTGGCCGCTTGGGATCTTTCAGGCCGCTACGGCTGCGACGGACTGCTTTCGAGATCGCCTTGATCGCTTCCTGCTGGCTGATCACGCGATTGTGGAGATCCTCCTCCATTTTCATCAACCGCAAGCTATCTTCCGTCGACAGACGTGTCAGAGGAATTCCGGTCATCTTCGAGACGACTTCGGCGATAATTTCCTCGTCCACCACTCCATCGGTTTGCTTGGATTTTTCCCTCCATTCACGTTGAATCAATTCCTTTTTCTTCTTCAATTTATCGGCCTGATCGCGGAGGGATGCGGCCTTCTCGAAATCCTGGTTGGCGACTGCCTCCTCTTTCTCCTTATTAAGCCGCTCGACATCGTCGTCAATTTCCTTGAGATCCGGCGGTCGAGTCATGGAACGCAGCCGCACACGGGCTCCCGCTTCGTCGATCACGTCGATCGCTTTGTCCGGCAGGCATCGCGAGGTGATATACCGTTGTGACATTTCGACCGCCGAGATGACTGCATCATCGGTAATCTGCACACGGTGATGTTCCTCGTACCGTTCGCGCAGACCTTTTAGAATCTCGATAGTTTCATCTTTCGAGGTCGGCTCGACAATGATCTCTTGAAACCGGCGGGCCAGCGCACTGTCTTTCTCGACATACTTGCGATATTCGTCCAATGTCGTCGCGCCGATGCATTGGATTTCGCCGCGTGCCAGCGCCGGTTTAAGAACATTCGCGGCGTCGATCGCCCCTTCTGCACCGCCGGCACCTACGAGCGTGTGTAACTCGTCGATAAACAAGATCGTATTCTTCGCCCGACGGACCTCGTTCATGACGGCCTTGATGCGTTCTTCGAACTGACCGCGGTACTTGGTACCAGCCACCATCATCGCGAGATCGAGCACGACGATCCGTTTGTCCGTCAAGATTTCGGGGACATTGCCAGCAATCACTCGTTGAGCGAATCCTTCGACAATGGCCGTCTTTCCCACACCTGCTTCGCCCAGCAAGACAGGATTGTTTTTTGTGCGGCGGCAAAGAACCTGAATCGCGCGTTCGATTTCACGCTC
>CAZFLF010001195.1:0-2651 GCA_964519825.1 uncultured Pirellulaceae bacterium
GATACCCTTTTGCTCTCAATTTTTGTCAAAAAATGACTCAGTTACGTCTTTCAGTCGTTGTGTCGCAGTTATTCTCGCAGAATGCATATTTAGCGCATTTGGAAGGGCGAGACGACTGCATCGTCGTTGATCCGGGCTTTGACACCGACCAAATCCTGGAAATCCTTGCACGGCAGCGGCTGACCCCGGCCGCAATTCTCAATACACACGGGCATGCTGACCACATTGCTGGCAACGAAGCCATGAAGCGATGTTGGCCCGAGGTTCCGCTTGTCATCGGTGCAGGCGATGCCGAAAAGCTGACCGACCCAGTAAAGAATATGTCGCGCCCGTTCGGAATGGACGTGATTAGCCCGCCAGCGGACTTACTGGTGCGCGAGGGGGATCGCTATTCGGCTGCGGGGCTGGAATTGGAAGTATTCGAATGCCCCGGCCACTCCAAAGGACATGTCGTCTTTCTGTGGCGCGGTCAGTCGCCCTGGGTTGTCTTCGGAGGAGACGTGCTGTTTCAGCAGAGTATTGGACGGACGGACATTCCGGATGGCAGTTTTGAGATGCTGGAGAAGGCCATTCGCACCAAGCTCTATATTCTCCCCGATGACACGATCGTGCTTCCGGGGCATGGCGGCACGACAACTATTGGTGACGAGAAACGCACCAATCCGTTCGTGCACGAGTAGCCGCTAATTGTTCCCCAGTTCCCGCAATTGCTTCCAACTGATGACCTCAATCTTGAGGTCTCGAATCAGGTCGCGGATTTCCGGCTCAGTGAAGATTCGCCGGTCGCCGTCGCGTCGACTGGAACTGTTGGTAATGGCTCGCAGTTCCTCGTTGTCAACGCCGCAGTGAATGATGAGTTCCGTCACGCCGGGCTGGAGCGATCGCAACGCGTCGACATAGCGAGCGCGGCGCTGCTCGTGCGAGTCGCCGTCGTAAAACTGCAACAGACGATCGATCGTCGGCAATTTCTTGGCATCCAGCTGCGGCAACAGCGTTTCGTGTTTCGCCGCCAACACGGGATACGCAAGGCCCACGCCACCATCCAGTTTTCGCATGAATAGTACCGGCAGGTTATTCTCGATTCCCAACTTCACGTAGACCTCGAGCAGGTCGGCGCGACTCACAAGCGCTCCCATGTGCGTGTCGAGATGACTAAGTGGCACGCCAAACTGCTTGGCCCGATCGATTTGTGCCTGAAGTTCCAGCCGCACTTCGTCGGCCTTGGCGTGCATCACCACCTGCTGGACGTTGTCCCACATATAACCGTCGGGATCGACCAGACTCGGCACTCGCTCGCGCGGCGCAACTGGTCCCCAGCGGTAGTACGTCCATTCGGAATTCAAGGTCAAATGGATGCCGTAACACCGCTCCGGATGCTCGCGCGTGTACTTTGCGAATTCAGTAAACCAGGCGCACGGAACCATGATGCTGGCCGACGACACCAACCCTTTGTCCATTGCCTCGATCGTCGCGATGTTTACCGAGTGGGACATTCCAGCGTCATCGGCGTGGATGATGAGATACCGCTTGTCAGCTGGCTCGGCCGACAGTAGGACCGAGCACCAGCTCGCACAAGTCACAACTATCAGTACGATGGCCTTCCAAGGCCGTCCTGGGCGGGTTTGCGTACATATGCGACGGCCTTGGAAGGCCATCGTACTAGTTTCGAAACACAACTTAGTCCAAGCAGTCATTGGCAAGATCCCTCCGGAAGATATACCCACCGATTAACGCGTCGCGCGCAACACGTTGTACATCGCAGCCAGATCAGAGTTCAACAGGACAAACTCCGAGCGAGCCGCCGTTTTCAAGCCGGACGGTGTTCGGTTCCCAGAAAACGCCGAGTACGGGGTACTGCGTACTGGCTGGTGTCGCTTCGCTCTACCACCGGCTAGTGGCTTTGAGTCCTTCGGAATGGAGTCCGGGGGCCGACACGTCCGGCTTGCATGATTCCACTGCCATCCGTGTGAAAAGTGTGTAACGTGTAAACTATGCCTGCAAATCGTAAATACATGATCGAGATCGCCAACGAACAGAGTCGGCACTCGGTCCCGCTGCGGCTGCTGAAAGCTGCGACACGCGAAGTGCTGGAAGGGGAAGGCATCCAGGCTGCGACGATCAGCATAGCAATCGTCGATGACTCGACCATGCAGCGGTTGAATAGCAAATTCCTTCGACACGACTATCCCACCGACGTCTTGAGTTTCGTGCTGGACCGTGATGGCACGACGCTCGACGGCGAGATTATCGTGAGCGCCGATACCGCTGCGAGTTCCTGTGAAACATTCGGTTGGTCGGCTCAAAGCGAGTTGGCTCTTTATGTCATCCACGGCCTGCTGCATCTGGTCGGTTTCGACGATCATTCGCCGGCGGATCGACGGAGAATGCGCGCCAAAGAAGAGGAGTACCTAGCACGCCTCCAGATTGTTTCGGCAAGTGGAAATCGCCGTGTGGGTCGTTCGCCAGTCAAGATTACCAGGAAACGAAAGTAACCGCGGGCGAACGCTCAATGCCGCTTACTTTGATGCTGGATTAGTGAGCGGCACGGCGCTAGCCGCCGGTATTTCGCGTGGAAAATCGTCATGACGACACCGGTGGCTAGCGCTTAGGTCTTATCACATTCATGTAGTAACGATTGGGTCATCATATGG
>CAZFLF010001196.1:0-2646 GCA_964519825.1 uncultured Pirellulaceae bacterium
GCCGCCACGGTTCCGACTGCGGCCCCTATGCCTTGCCAAGATTGCCACCACGATCGCTTGGCAGCACGATCCCGAGGCGAAGCGGCCGTTGAGAAGGGAGTTTGATAGGCTGCCGGTCGAGCCTGTTCGATGGCCTGCAGAACGCGTTGACTGAGGTCAACCTTCAGCTTGCGTCGCGGGATACTTCGCAGCGCCATTCGTTGCTGCCGGAGATGGTCAAGGAACTGCTGACACTCGACCGAGTCGGCCAGTTGCCGCTCGACGTGAGCGCGCTCGTCGACGGACAATTCGCCGTCGAGATAAGCGCTAATCAGTTCATTGGTTCGTTCGTCCCGCATGACCGTTCATCTGGCATACAAAGGCCGGAAATAGACCGTCGGATGCCGGCGTCATTGCCGGCCCTGGCCTCGAATCTAGGATGCGCCGTCATTTGAGAAAGTTCCAAAACGGGATCGTATATCGACGTTGTGGCTTTCTCGTTTACCTACCCCGTCGCCATCTTTTATCGGCATCTTCGCGGTGTCAAACGATTTGCGCATCTAATAACTGCGGTAAATTCGTTGACTATGGGATCGTCTCCAATTGGGAAAGTGATCGCTTGTTCAGTCATCAAAGGGTCTGGGAACGCCCTTATCCGTCGATTCCAGATACCGTGCGAGGATGACTTGGGCAGCTAGCATATCTCGCCGCTGGTCCGCTTTTCGTCGCTTTAGGCCGCCACTCGCCAGAGCCTGATTGGCCTCCGAAGTCGTGAACCGCTCATCTTGGAAATGTACCGGCAACCCAGTAACTCCACCCAGCCATTCACCAAACTGGCGCGCCTGGCGCGACTTTTCACTTTCGTCACCAGACATATGGACCGGCAGTCCGACCACTATCCCGACCAGCCGCTCTTCTCCAACGAGTCGTTGAAAGAACTGTCCGTCCGCCATTTCATTTTGCCGAGCATAGGTCACGAGTGGACTGGCCAATATGCGATCCGGATCACAAACGGCAACACCGATCCGCACCGTTCCGAAGTCGATTCCGGCCAGTCGCCCACGTTCGGGAAAAAGAGAGGGTTCAGTCATGCCGGAATTCAGCGCGGCGGGATCGGCTGGCGAGCCTCGGTGGAAACAAAAAAGCCAGATTGGAGAAACCGAAGCGTGCATTCCTGCACTTTGTTGTCCGCCATGATCGACCCGTGCAAAACCGGGAGGACTAAGAAGTCGGCCGCTCCAGGTAACCGAGTTTCGTCGACCGCGACCACAAAGTCGTCGTCGCCGGCCACCAGCGGGCTACGTCCGTTATCGTCCCCCTGCCCCCCAGCGATGATCCCAAATTGACAGGTGGGAATTGCGAGATGCTCTTCGAGCTCCGCCCAACTAGTTGCCAACTCCTTGCCGCTGGCTCCCCAGATCGCTTGGAATAGTGCGTTGTCTTGAAAGCGCCGAGCCATTTCGGCGCCGTTATTTGGCGGCGCGAGCATCACCACTCGGCCTAAACGTGGAGCCGGACGGTCCCCGAGAGTTTCGCGCGCGAGATCGCTTAAATAATGCCGCACGACGAGATTTCCTAAACTGTGCCCGACGAAATTCACTTCCGTTACGCCCTCCAGATGTTGCACGACTTTCGCCAGTGCGGCTGCGTGCTCGGCCAAGTTTCCGCGCGTGCTGGCATACGAGACATTCAGTACGGACAAGTCGCCCGGCTCTCGCAAGTACTTACACAAGTCGTCCATCGATTCGCGCGACCGCACCAAGCCATGCAGCACCAAGACCACCTTCGGTTTGAGCGGCGCCAGCTCCTTGGTGTGCTTAATCTGCTCCAACTCCTGGGCGCATTCCTCGAACTTGCCCCACGCCCGGCGTACGTTCTTTTCGTCGAGCAACCGGCAGTGTCCGCTTACCGAGTTGCGTTGGATTCTCCAATCGTGGAACACGAGTTCGTCCGTCCAGAACTGCATGCCGCCGAAAGTGCGATAATCGACATTCAGCGTCCCGTTGTCCCCGGACGGTGACTTTGTCTCGGCGACCGAATCATCCGAGACCGCGGGGACGGCTAAAACGAGCGAAACCCAAAGGCAAATGATCGTCAGTTTTGCCAGTGTACGATGGCTTTCTAAGGCCGTCCTGGGACGATTTGCGGTATCGGCGACGGCCTCGGAAGGCCACCGTACCAGTTCTAAACCGGAGCCTAGTTCAAAGGTACTCATTCCAACCTCTTGCTCGCAGCATCTCAACGACTTTTCGCACGGACTCTTCATCCTGTTTTCGCGCCACAAAGGTCGCATCGGGTGTATGGACGACGATGCAGTCTTCTACTCCCAACGTCACAATCAAGTGTTCGTCGGAGCCACGAATAATGCAACCGTTCGTATTCAGACCGAGGTGTTTTCCCACGACCGTATTGCCGTCTGAATCCGCGCCGCGCAATCGCGCAAGCGCCTGCCAGCTCCCCACGTCGTCCCACGCAAAGGGCGCTTCGACGACTACCACGTGTTCGTATCGTTCCATGACAGCATAGTCGATCGACTTCCCCTGAATCGCCGCGAATTCACGAGCGAAAGTTGCCGCGAAATCCGGTCGGCCGTGTGCTGCCGCGATCGCGGCCAGATGCTGGTGCATCGCCGGCTCGAATCGGGCGAGGGCGTCATCGATCGTCCGT
>CAZFLF010001197.1:0-2633 GCA_964519825.1 uncultured Pirellulaceae bacterium
TCGCCGACAGCGGCGACGCTTCACGCCTTGCACTATCACCAAGTCGATGTTGCGAAGAAACAAGCCGAGCTCGGGCGCCGCAACCGCGCGAGTATGGCAACGATTCTGACGCCGCCGCTGCTTAACCGGAAGTTGACGGCGGAAGAGATCCAGCAGGAACTGGACAATAACGCGCAAGGAATTCTCGGCTACGTGGTTCGCTGGGTCAATCAAGGCGTCGGTTGCTCCAAGGTGCCCGACATTAACAATGTCGGCTTGATGGAAGACCGCGCGACGCTGCGGATATCGAGCCAGCATATAGCCAACTGGTTGTACCACGGCATCGTCACCGAGGAGCAAGTGACAAAGACCTTCAAACGGATGGCCGAGGTTGTCGACCGGCAGAACCAAAGCGATCCCAACTATCGCAACACTGCGCCGCAGTTCGACCAGAGCTTGGGTTTTCAGGCGGCGCTGGATTTAGTCTTTCAAGGAAGAGCGGCGGAGAATGGCTACACCGAATCAGTGCTTCACGCCCGGCGCCGGCAGGTGAAGAAAAACGGGTAAAGGAGAATTTTATACCGAGACCCAAAATCATCGAGTGGCCCGATAAGGCCAAGATATGCGTGACCTTTATCATCCCGTGGGAAGTGTGGCCGGAGAATTTTGCCACTCGCGAGTCGCTACAACGCCACGGCACGCACACGATTCCGCCAGCCAACGCGGTGTTCAAGAAAAACATGGCGGCGGTGACTGAACGAGAATACGGCGATCGTATCGGCATCTGGCGCATCATGGACATGTTTGAGCGCCACGGAATAAAAGTGATGTTCTTGATGAACGGCCTCAAGGTCGAGCAGTTTGCCGAGGAATGCAAAGGGTTTCAGGCCCAAGGCCATGAATTCTCATCGGAAAGCTACGAGCATGAGTATTCGTTCATGTACTCCCGTGAGCAGGAGCGCGAGTCGATTCAAAAAACCGTTGCTGCTTTTGAAAAAGTCTTGGGCCAAAAGCCCACCGGATACCTTTCACCGGGGCACGCCTCGACGCCGCACACTTTAGAGCTGGTGGCCGAAGCGGGTTTTGTCTGGTGGGCCGATCCGTTGAACTCGGACAATCCGTACACGCTGGAATCGCGCGGACGGAAAGTCGTCGTCGTGCCGTACAACGTTCCCGGATGCAACGATTACTCGACCTACGGCGCCGGCCGAACGCCGCGCGATTTGCTGCAAATCATGAAAGATCAATTCGACTATCTCTATTGGGAAGGCGAACAAGGCGCGCCGAAGTTTTTCGCTTTCAATTTACATCCGTTCGTATCCGGCGTGCCGTTTCGCACCAAGATCGTCGACGAGTTTATCCGCTACGCTAAGGGATTCCCGAAAGTCTGGTTCGCCCGGCGCATCGAGATCGCCAATTGGTGCTTGGAAAAAGGCTATTGACCCAAACTCCGTAGTTGAAGTCGTAACTTCGCTCTGCGCGTCGGTTCAACACTGCTCGAGAACTGCCGGCCCGTTCTTTCCGCCGCTGGCCGCAAAATGAAAACGCTTATGTCGTGCTGTGATTCAAGCCGGGGCACTGGATAATTTGCCGTCTAATTTCTGATCTTGGGAAATTCGCTTCTTTATCCCCCACCGAATTTCGCGATAATGGGAAGAGCTTTCCCAATAGTCATGGTTTTTCGCCAGCGCTTCGATGGCATCTCGGTTGCACTAGTTGACTCCTGGTTGAGCCGCGAATTCCGACTGTAGGAGGGAGTTGTCTATGGCTATGCTAAAAAAGATTCTCGCGCCGACGGATTTTTCCGAGCTATCGGCCCAGGGCGTGCGTTACGCTTGTCATCTGGCCAAGGATGTCGACGCGCAGGTGATTGTCGTGAACGTCATCGTTCTGGACGAATCCAATGCCACCACCAAAGGCGAGATGGAGCAGCACAAACAGCGGCTCGAAGAGTTTGTTGCCACGACCGTTAGCGATCGGGCCGACTTGAAAATCCGCGAAGTTATCACCACCGGCCAGCCCTACAGCGCCAGTGCGATAGCGCCCCAAAGCCACGAGTCATGAAGCCCAGCGATATCTCCACACCGAACCATTTCCACAAGGTTGTGGACTGCCAATGGGCGTGTCCGGCCCACACCCCGGTCCCTCAATACATCCGGCTGATCGCGGAGGGCCGCTACGCCGAGGCCTATATGGTCAACTGGGAGGCCAATGTCTTCCCTGGCATACTCGGACGCACGTGCGACCGGCCGTGTGAGCCGGCCTGCCGCCGCAGTCGTGTCGAAAAGGAGCCGGTAGCGATCTGCCGTCTCAAGCGCGCAGCAGCCGACTATAAGGGCGATATCAGCGCGTTCCTGCCCAAGCCCGCCAGGCGCCAGAATGGCAAGCGCATTGGACTTGTGGGGGCCGGTCCTGCTTCGCTCACGCTTGCACGCGATCTCGCCCCGCTGGGCTATCGCTGCGTCATCATCGATCAGGACCCGAAAGCCGGCGGCATGATGCGAACGCGCATCCCGAGATTCCGTGTTCCCGAACGAGTGATCGATGAAGAGACCGGCTACATCCTCGATCTCGGTGTGGAGTTGCGCGGGGGCACCCGTGTGAACAGCCTCAAGGCCCTGCTCGCAGAAGGCTGGGACGCCGTTTTCATTGGC
>CAZFLF010001198.1:0-2621 GCA_964519825.1 uncultured Pirellulaceae bacterium
CAAGCCGTCGCCCACCTTGCCGGTATGCTCGACGAACGCAACACGTCCATCTTCGTCCCCAACGATTAGGTCTTGATCACCGTCCGAATCCCAATCGAACGCCACCGGCACGATCATCTCCAAGTCCATGGTAAGCGGCCGACCTTCATGCGTGAGCCGTCGTCCCTGCGAGTATTTGGGTTCCTGCCGAGTACCGGTGTTTTCAAAATAGGTGAATCCGTCAAGGAACTCGCCGCAAAGCAAATCGAGATCCCCGTCCGTATCAAAGTCGGCAAAATTCGGCGATGGCAACCCGAACGTATCGACCGGCTTGCCATCCGCTTCCACCTTGCGAGGCGGGTCATACTTGGCTTGCGGTCCGTCGCTCGTGTTCCGCAGCCAATACACGACACCATGCAGCGGACCGTTAGTCCACTTCCCCGACTTATCGAATGCGTCGTCCCAACCGTAGTCCGTCCAATCCTCCACGCCGACGATCAAGTCACGGCGGTCGTCCCCATCGAAATCGACGTACTTCCACTGATTGTGGCGGACCTTATTCGGATGGATGTTGGCGGGCAGCCCGAGCGATGTGCCTCGATCGACGCCGCGAGTCAGAAACTCTGAATGCTCTTGCCCGGGACTCAGGACGTGGAGCTTGCCAGAGACGTACGACGGCGAGACATTCGTCATGCCCTTGCCGATCCGCCGTGGCGCCTTGAAGACCGGGAGTTTTTCTTGGGGCCCGCTCGGATTTTCAAAGACGTACGTGCCGTTGTACGGACGATCCGGACTGACCACGACCAAATCGTGGTCGCCATCGCCATCGAAGTCGACCGGAACCGGAAACGCCCACAACCCGGCCCCCAAATCCACGACGAGTTCCGGATGGTTGAACTTCACCCGTTCCAAATCGTCAGCCAATGAACCACGCGTCACAAGAAGGCTGAGACAAATTACGACCGCACCCATCGCGGTTATTCGACTCATCATGGCAATCCTGATGAAGCGACCATTGAGTTCGGGGTCGGCTACCACGCGTTTTGCAGGATAGTCACAGGCTGCAGTTTCGAAGGCTTTCGCAAGTCTCGACTTCATGTGGCAGCGCGAAGCTCATGAAAATTCAGCGTCGGTTTGTATTTTTGGACCAAACAACTTTGCCAAGAAAGCATTTGAGACGGCACCGTCTCGGTGAGGAAGAATTGAAGTCCGAGCGCTGACGCGATTTCGGACCACACGGCCTGT
Organism: uncultured Pirellulaceae bacterium; assembly: GCA_964519825.1. GTDB lineage: Bacteria > Planctomycetota > Planctomycetia > Pirellulales > Pirellulaceae > CAZFLF01. The sequence goes on from CAZFLF010001198.1 coordinate 1,225, forward strand.
TGTCGTCCGCCAAACTGATTCGTGAGTCGGATGCGAAGATTCAGAGCTTCGCCAATGTAAAGCTTTTGTGATCGCCGTTCGCTGACAAGGTAGACGCCCGGCTTTTCGGGAATTTGTCGGACATCCAATTCTTCGACCATCGTCATCTTACCGAGATGAGATGGAGGGACCAGCGCAGTGCCTCGACTTCGCGCCAGCTTCACTTGTTTGCGAAGCTGTAAGGCTGCCCAGCGATATTCGAGTGGCGTGTACCCGGGTGCAAAGCGGTTGGCGGTCTCGTCGAACTCTAACGCCAAGAAAGGATCGCACAGTATTTCGTCAAGGCTCTTTGCCTTGTCCGCGACTAACATTTGCTGCAAGGCAATCTCACTTGCAAAAATGTAGTTGTCGCAGTGCTCCCAGGAGATTGCTGTACGTCGCGTCGTCGGAAACTCAGCGAGATTTCCGGCTTTCCGTAGTCTGAACAGAAGCCGATTCCAGGTGCGAGCTTCGCCCACCAGTCCGAGTTTCCGACAGGTGCTTAAGAACTCGCCATTTAAATCTGGATCCGCAACCACGCGATCGGCAGAGAATCCGCCGTAAGTCAGTCGAAACGCTTCAGTCACACCTCGTAACGTTATCTCTAAATGGTGACTTACTTTCCGGTCGCCTGTTGGCCGGAGCCCACCCGCCTTACTGGCAAAATGGCGTTGGGTTTGAGTTCCCGTGCTTTGATCCTGTTTGGTTTTAGGAGCCGTGAGCAATGGCTCAGCCGATCCGTCGAGGCGGTCACCGACTCGAATCGATTCAAGACGCTTCTTTCCATGCCGAACGTACTCTTCTGAGATATCAAACCCCAAGTATCGACGTCCAAGCTTCTTGGCTACCGCCAACGTTGTGGCGCTCCCAGAGAACGGATCGAGAACGACTTCACCGTGATTCGAGCATGTCCGAATGATTCGCCCCAACAGTTGCTCGGGCATTTGGCATCCATGGAAGCCGGCCCGTTCCTTGAATGTTCCAGCCACTCGTGGAAAGTACCACGTGTCCTCTTCGGGCTGGAATCGATCGGCGAGATCCTGCGGCCGTAGCGTCCAAGTTTGATCCGTGTCGGATGGCGCGGCGACATCGCTTGCACACCAAGTATCGTCGTCGGCAATGAGTTCACCAACAACGCCTGCGGGTGGGATGATCCATGTGTCGTCGGGTAAGCGGCCCAATGGATTCGCGCGTTTGTCGTTGTAGACAAGTTGCCGGGCCGACGGGATTCGATTGTTCGGATCATTCTCCAGAAATGTGAAATTCCGGGGATCTTTGACGAAGTGAAAAATGTGAGCGTGTGACCGGGTGAATTTTTTTGAACAATTGACACCGAACGTGTAATACCAAATCACCCAACTCCGGCAGTGAAAGCCGAT
>CAZFLF010001199.1:0-2621 GCA_964519825.1 uncultured Pirellulaceae bacterium
GTGTTGGTCCGTTCGCGACGCACGGTGCAGACTTCTCGGCTCGGCGCGTTGAAGATATCGAGCGACGCCGGCGGAGCACTCCGCTTCCAAAAAGTGTACATCCCGCGCCGATACAAATTCTCACCCGAGTCCGCGCGATAGTCGCGGGTATTGCTCCCAATGATCGCCACGGCCTCCCACACACCGTCAGGCTGATACGGACGAACGCTGGGACCACCCAGTTTCGTTACGAGCAGGCCACTGGCAGCCAAGGCGCAGTCGCGCACCATTTCTGCGTCCATGCGAAACCGTGGTCCGCGCGACAGCAGGCGATTATGCGGATCGCGTTCTAGCTTTTCCGGAGCCGCCGTCGCCGCCTGGCGATAGGTGGCTGAACAGACGAGCAACTTGTAAAAACGCTTCACATCCCATCCCGACTCGCGGAATTCGACGGCCAGCCAATCGAGCAACTCCTGGTGGGAAGGCATCTCGCCGGCCACTCCGAAGTCGCCGCTGGTGCGCACGATCCCTGTTCCAAACAGTTCCTGCCAAAAGCGGTTGACCGTCACGCGTGCGGTCAATGGATGTTCGGGGCGCAACAGCCACTGCGCGAATCCCAAGCGGTTCTGGGGAGCATCGGTGGGAAACGGAGACAGAACCTGCGGGGTCTTTGGTTTAACCTCATCGCGCCGCTTGTCGTATTCGCCACGATGCAGCACGAACGCCATCGCTGGATCATTCTTTTCCTGCATCACGAGCGCGACGGTCCCACGCGACTTGATGGCCTCCTGCTCTTGCTCCAGCTTGACGATCTGTCCACTCGCTTCCTGATAGGTTTTATCCGTCGTCCCAAGCCACCAGCTGTACAGCGCATCCTTCTCGGCATCGGTCCGCTGATCGGCAGGCTTGGCCAAGATACCGGTGAACTGCGACGCTTTGGCCAACGCTTCGACGTCGGCCGGTGACAACGCTCGTTTGTAAATCCGCAAATCGGTAACGCCGGCGCCACTGAGTTGTTCACCCGAGTGACGTTGTCCGATTTTGAACGGAACTGTCGCGCGCGTGGTGCTCTGCAACCGATCCTGTTCGACATTGGTTTCTTGCGGTTGCCCGTCGTAATAGACCTTTACACCGCTCGCTTTGCCGGAGCCGTCATACGACACGGTGACGTGCGTCCACACGTTTGCCTTCACCGGCTTCTTGCCGACAACCTTGAGTGCGTCGTCGGGCCAGGTGTTGACAATGTGTGTGCCAATTCGCCGGGCCTGGACCCAAAAATCCCAGCCACGATATGCGCTGGGATTGTCCATCCGCGCACAGATCGCGCCGTTGCTGTCGTTTGCATTCAACTTCACCCAGGCCGCACATGTAAACGGTTGATCCTTGTCGAAGTCGCCGACGTCGGCCAACTCGCAGGCAGCACCCTGGACTTGCACCGCCTGCGAACCGGCGATTCCAGTTGTCCAGGTGGCCGAGTCAGCCAGAGGCACATCGCGCGGTTGCCCGTCGATACGCATCTTCGTGACCTTTCCGCTCCCCTCGTTCAAGGGCGCGTGCAGCGCGAGTCCGTCCGTCGTCAGGCTGCTCGCTAATACCTCCGGCTTCGCATTCGCCAGCCATTGATCGAATTCGGTCCTCGCTGCCTGGCGACGTTGCTCGACCTTTTGTCGCCCGACCTCAATCTCGGCCGACAGCTGCCCAGCGCGCGGCTGATCTTCGACGCGGGTCACCAGTACGGCCGGGGGCGTATCTTTGATATTGCCATCTTTGGCGGCTTGCGTGGTATTGTTGAAAAACGCCGCCATTTCATAGAACTCGCGTTGGCTGAGCGGATCGAATTTGTGGTCGTGGCAAGTAGTGCAGCCCATCGTCAGCCCGAACCACACCTGCGAAACCGTTTCCGTGCGGTCGCGCGTGTAATGGACGAGATACTCTTCGTCGATGATGCCCCCCTCGTTCGTCGTGATGTTGCAGCGGTTGAAACCCGATGCAATCTGTTGCTCGAGCGTGCGGTTCGGCAGCAGGTCTCCCGCCAATTGCTCGACCGTGAACTGGTCGAATGGCAGATTGCGGTTGAACGCCCCGATTACCCAATCGCGATAGGCCCAATTTTCGCGGAAGTTGTCGAAGTGGATGCCGTGCGTGTCGGCGTAACGGGCGACGTCGAGCCAGTATCGCCCGCGATGCTCACCCCATTGCTTCGATTCGAGCAACCGGTCGACGTATTTTTCGTAGGCATCCGCGGCCGCGTCCTGGACGAATGCCTCAACCTCTCCTGGCGAAGGGGGTAACCCGCGCAAGTCGAGACTCAGTCGCCGAGCGAGCGTCCGCCGGTCGGCCTCAGCCGCGGGGGACAATCCGGCCATTTCCAGCTTGGCCAAGATGAACGCGTCAATCGATTTGCGTACCCAACCGACGCTCCGCACGGTGGGGGGAGTCGGACGAACGGGCGCAATAAACGACCAATGGGGTTGGTACTCCGCTCCGGACTGTACCCATTTGCGGAGGATTTCCTTTTGGGGAGCGGTCAGTTGCTTCGGCTGCTTCGGCGGCGGCATTACTTCGGCGGGATCGTCGGAGAACAAGCGGCGGATGGCTTCGCTTTCGCCCGGCTTGCCAGGCACGATCGCAGTGGCCTCAAC
>CAZFLF010001200.1:0-2618 GCA_964519825.1 uncultured Pirellulaceae bacterium
AGCCGTTCAGGCTGCTCGGGAAGCCGCGCGCCGCATGCAGTGCGGCAACAATCTCAAGCAAATTGGATTGGCGTTACACAACTACCACGACACTTACAAACGATTTCCCCCGGCCTGGGTTTACTCCACCACGGTGGCCACCAGGGAGTCTTGGGGTTGGTCCGCCCTCATGCTCCCATTCATGGAAGCATCCAACACCCACTCCCAACTCCGGGTGACGGAAGCGAACATGGCGAACAACCTCCTTTCGGCGAACTGGCAGCCGGTCGTCGCCGCCTTGCAATTGCCCCTGCCCGCATTTATTTGCCCTTCCGATACCGGCTATCAAGGGCGCGGCCAAGTTCACGACGATCGCCGTTTCAATGGCGGCGCTGGGTGGAATGCTCATAACTTCATCCCCGGCGTGAGCGGCTACATGGGCGTTGCCGGACATAATGTCAACCGAAACGCCGACCTGGATAATTTCGGTATCTTCTGGGGCAATAGTGGCGTCACTTTCGCTAACATCACGGATGGAACGAGTTCCACCCTCGCAGTGGGCGAACGGGACACGTTCAATTGTCGCTCTGGAACTTGGGTCGGTGTGCGGAACGCGAATGGACTCGGTACCCGTGGTATTTTTGTCGTGTGCGGTCACAGCCGCGCCAAGCTCAACGAGTCTATCCTGCCTTGGGATAACGATCCGGAAGGTTGCGGCCAGGGTTTTAGCAGTATGCATCCCGGTGGCGCGCAATTCGCGGTTTGCGACGGATCCGTCACGTTCATTTCTGAGACCGTCGAACACAATCATGTCAATGGCTATGGGAACCATATCAATGCCAACAATGGAGTCTATCAGCGTTTGATGGCCAGAAATGACGGTCTGCCGGTGACAATCCCGTAGTCCTTTTGATCGTTGAAGAAGCGACGGCATGCCAAAGCACTGGAGATGGCTGATGATGCAAAGATTGTTGCTGGTCGGTGTAACAGTCCTGATTCTCTTGTCCTTGACCGGATGTGGTGGGCCGGACAACATCGGTCGGGTCTCAGGAAAGGTCACGCTCGACGGTCAACCGCTGGCGGGCGCCATTGTCAGGTTCAAACCCAAGGCAGGCGGCTCGCCGTCAACAGCCATAACGGACTCGACGGGGAATTACGTTCTCGGATACACGCGAAAAGTCAAGGGAGCCGAGATCGGTGAACATTCCGTGAGCATCAGCACTTTTGTGGCGGGTGACCCGGATGCGGAACCACCGAAATTGTTAGTACCCGAAAAGGTACCAACGAAATACAACGCCAAGAGTGAGTTTACCGCTAGTGTCCAAGCCGGTGCGAACAACTTTGATTTCCCCTTAGAGTCGGCCGGCGAGATCGTTCAACCCAAGGATGAATAACGAACAGCCTAAGAACCAAATTTAGCTGCCGTTAATGCGCAGCCAAAACAAATACGCCCAAAACAAGGACGCCACTAGAACGGCCAGCCCGAACACTCGGGAGTGCCGCAACACGACATGGTCGATGTTGACCGGTGTGTCCAGTTTTTGCAGGAGTTTGTTCGTGTCCACCCACCGCGCACTATTGGCGGCGATCGCGCTAAAGCAACTGGGACTTACCAGCGCGATTACTCCCAACACAGCGCAGCCCAGCAGCAACGGCCAAGTCAGCCATTGAGTGTCAGCGAGGGCGTGTCCAATTTTGTGCCCTATCCCGGCCAGATTGTGGTGAATAGGACCATCTCCGCAAAGAGTCAAGAAGTGCCATCGCCGCGAAATGTCGTGGCGCCATTTCAACCGTAAGTCACAAATAAGAGAAGTCAAATCGCAATCATTGCCGTCGGCCGATGTTAACCGAAGATATTGATCCGGCCTGGACACCGGCGGCTTATTCGGCAGACAATGCGAGGCATGTCACATGAAGACTTCGATATTACTGGGCTCGCCACCCACTTGCATCTCACCCGGGATCAGGTTTTGAAATTAGTCGAGCGCGGAAAGTTGCCTGGACGGCGGATTGCCGGGGAGTGGCGGTTTGCGCGGGCGGAAGTTCATCACTGGTGGGAAGAGCGGATCGGAAGTTCGGGAGAGGCGGAGCTGGCCCAGGTCGAAACGGTCCTGCAACGAATTGGACAGCAGGTCTGCGAGGACATCTCGCTCGCGGAATCTTTGCCGGTCGAGGCGATTGCGATTCCACTCGCCGCCCGCACACGCCATTCTGTGATTTCCGAGATGGCGGCGCTGGCGGGACAAACCGGCAAACTGTGGGACGTCGCGAGAATGGAAGAGGCGATTCGAACACGAGAGAACCTCTACCCAACGACTCTCGACAACGGCGTGGCTCTCCTGCACCCGCGCCGTCCGCTCGCAGGGATCTTGGCAGAACCATTCCTGGCGTTGGGGATTTCTTCACAAGGAATTCCTTTTAGCGGTAGTCGCACGTTGACCGATGTGTTCTTCCTGATTTGCTCGACTGAGGAGCGCTGGCACCTGCGCACGCTCGCACGGCTGAGCCGACTGCTCGCGGATGATTCCTTTTTGCAGCAACTGCGCGGTCTGACCAATGCGTCCGCTGTGCCACAATTGCTTGCGGAGTTTGAAGAAAATCTATTGGAACGGTAACGGTCTGGCGGGGCACAGCCACAG
>CAZFLF010001201.1:0-2609 GCA_964519825.1 uncultured Pirellulaceae bacterium
CTCGGCAGGAGCCTCGCCCTCCCAGAATACACTCGCCTCAGCGGATTCATAAAAAAAAGCCGCCCGCTGCTTGACGCAACGGGCGGCTGTACCGCGCAAAAAAAGGCTCCCGGAAGCCACGGGTCCCAGGGGGGCAGAGGACTCGCATCTTTTCCGGGAGCGATTGGTCGGTGAGTCGCCGCGGCGTCCTGCGTTGGCCAACTAACCGGGGGCGATCAAGCTGGGTGTCTTTCGAGGCAGACGCCGGCCTCCATGCCAACGTTGTGCATCGCGGTCCGCAGAGACGTGCTGGCACGCTCCAGATGCGGACACCTCCACGTGACTGCTTGATGTTCTATCTACCGAGCAGCTGCGAGACCGAAGGTCATCCGTGACTCACAACGTGCTCTTTTCGTCAGGTGACGAGGCGGGAGAATATGCCAACGGTTTCACACGGTCAAGAGCGATTTCTTGCGGAGAATCTGCTGACTTGTCGCAGAGGATCCGGGGAGAAATCGCCCAAAAAACCCCTTAAACGCTCATGTCCAGCGTCGCAGCCAGAGTTCGAGAAACGCCAATGACCACAGCCGCGGCGCATGATCGAAGCGATGTTCGATGTGCTCTCGAAACAATTGCTCGATGGCTTCACGCCGGAAGAATCGCAGGCAGCGTGCTTCGGGGGCAAGCAGCGTGTCGCGAGTCAGGTCGCGGAGTTCGTTGCGAAACCAGTGATCGAGCGGCACGCCAAATCCCATCTTGCGGCGATTCCAAATCTCGCGCGGTAGAAGATCGCCGAACGCGCGGCGGAGCAGGTACTTCCCCTGGCCCCAACGAAACTTTAGCGCCGCCGGCAGCGCCGCCGCGAACTCAACCACGCGAACATCGAGAAACGGTGCGCGCACTTCCAGCGAATGGGCCATGGATGCGATGTCGACCTTCGTCATCAAATCGCCCGGCAAATAGGTGACCAGATCGGATAACGACGCCGCACTAATGGGATCGCGCTTTCCAGCTCGTTGCCACGCCGCGTCCAAAAAGTCAAACGGATCAGCGTCCGGGAGCTGCGCGACAAATTCGTCGGTGTACAAAGCCGCGCGGCGAGCTTCGTTAAAGATTACCAACCAGTCGAGATACCTCCGTGGTGGTGCGATGTGCAGGTTCTCGCTGAACCGTTTGATGCGCCGCACGAGCGATCTCTGCCGTGAACCACCCGGCAAGCGTAGCCAGAACTTGCTCGCCAGCACGGTCCGCAGCGGCCCACTGCGATCGAGCAGCGTGCTGATCCATAACGCCTTGTAGCGCGTGTAACCCGCGAACAACTCGTCGCCGCCATCGCCCGACAGCGAGACGGTGACGTGTTGCCGCGTCATCTGCGACAAGTACCAGGTCGGTATCGCGGAACTGTCTGCGAATGGTTCGTCGTAGTTCCAGACCAATTGCGGCAAGATTTCCGCGGCATCCGGTGTCACCTGCATCTCGTGATGCTCGGTCCCGACATGGGCGGCCACCCGCCGCGCGTACCTAGTCTCGTCGTATTCCTTGACGGGAAAGCCGATCGTGAAGGTTTGAATCGGTCGCTCGGACTGCTGTTGCATCAGCGCCACAATCAACGATGAGTCGATGCCGCCGGACAGGAACGCCCCCAGCGGCACGTCACTCCGCATCCGCAATTGAACCGCCGACGTCAGCAGCTCGCGAATCTGTTCGATGGCCGCGGTTTCCGTGATGGGACGTTCGGCATTGAAATCGGGCTGCCAATACGGCCGTTCCTCCCATTCTCCATCTTGCCAAACTGCAAAGTGGCCGGGCGGCAGCTTGCGGATGCCGCGAAAAATCGTTCTTGGATGCGGCACGTATTGGTAGGTGAGGTACTCGTCCAACGCGCTCGGATCGATCTCGCGCGGCACGCCGGGCACTTCAAGCAGGCTCTTGAGTTCGCTGGCGAACATGAGACGCCCCGGCTCGCGGCGGTATACCAACGGCTTCTTACCGAGCCGGTCGCGGCCGAGCACGAGTCGCCTTTGACGGCGGTCCCAGATCGCAATCGCGAACATTCCGTTGAGATGCTCAAAACACCGAACGCCTTCATCCTCGTATAGATGCACGATGGTTTCGGTGTCCGATTGCGTGCGAAACTTGTGGCCCGCTCCTTCCAGTCGCCGGCGCAGCGTTGCAAAGTTGTAAATCTCGCCGTTGAAGACCACCCATATTGAGTCGTCCTCATTGGCCATCGGTTGGTGACCGGTCGAGAGATCAATAATGGACAACCGACGAAAGCCCAGTGCGACGCCGGGGAGCGGTTCGTAAGGAGGACGCAGACTGTACTCGGTTCGGTACGTTCCTTGGTCATTCGGACCGCGATGGCGCAACACTTCCGTCATGCGCACAAGCGTTGGCTCGTCGATGTTGAGTTTGGGGTCCGACCAGATTGCGCCGCAAATGCCACACATGCTTACATCCGTTATCGACGAATTTGACGTTGTCCCGTTTGTAAACTGGCGACCAACGGGAACGTCCCAGTGCCAGGATCATGAACTGGTTAGCTCCAAATACAACCTTTGGTGCCGATCGATCATCTTTGCGACTGTGAACTCGTTACACATCCGGCGTCGACCGTTTTCGCCCAAGCG
>CAZFLF010001202.1:0-2596 GCA_964519825.1 uncultured Pirellulaceae bacterium
CCAAGAGTCTTGACGGCTCGATCGAGTGATCGGAGTGCGAGCACATTTCCTTGTTTGGCTGCACCGGCAATGTCCACGGCGGTGAGTCGGCTGACGTCGCCGTCGCAATCCCTGAGAAGTCGCTCGGCATCCGATCGCACTGACTCATCAGTCTGCGAAAGCAATTCGCGAGCGGTCGCGGCGATTCCCCATCCGCTGGCGATCGACTCGACGGTCGCGTGCGGGTCGACGGCTTCGATTCCGGGTCGCAGGTGGCCGACCTCCGCAATCGCCGGTCGCCCGTTGCCAAGTAGCTGCCCATCGATCACACAGCCCCCGCCGACTCCCGTGCCGACAGTGACGTAGAACACGGACCTTTTGCCTCGCCCAGCGCCGTAGCGAGCCTCCGCCAACGTCGCGACATCGCAATCATTACCGAGCACCGCGGGCAATCCCAGTTCGCGCTGGCACCATTCGCCGAACGGGAAATTCTCCCAGCCATCGATTTGGTGGCTCTTAGTCGTGACGCCGCGCAGCGAGTCAACGGGACCGCCAAAGCCAATTCCGATCCGATGGATGCCGTGCTTGTCAATCAGTTCGTGTCCGGCGCTGGCGATCTGTTCGCGGATACCCGCCGCCCCGCGCTGGGGATCAACAGGCAATCGCCGAAACTCAGCGAACTCCAAGCTTTCGCCTGTGCTCACTCCCAACTGCAGTTTTGTGCCACCAATTTCAATGCCCAGCAACATGACTTGATTTCGAATGAGTTGGCTCTGTCCGCGATTGAAGTATCAAGCCGCGTATCGGCCTTCGCGGTTGATCCGTGCGAAGACGTCGTTAAGCACCCAATGAAACAGACAAAGATGAATACTTTCAACCATCCCCATATCGTTCAGGTCGACGTGCAGACCGTGGCGTTGCATCTGTTTCAACTTCCCACCGGAATAGCCGGTGAGACCAAACGTGACCAAACCGTGACGATTGGCCCAATCGACCGCCTTGAGTACATTCGGGCTATTTCCAGAACCGCTGATCGCGATGACCAGATCCCCTTCGCGTCCAAAGTTCATCAGCTGCTGCAGAAAAATATCGTCGTACCCGACGTCATTGCCGACTGCCATGATCCAGCCTGCATTGTCGGTAAGGCTCAGGACCCTGAGCCGCTTCTTGGTCTCGTCGTGCAGGTCTTCTGGCCGCAAGGTGCTCTTTCCTAAGTCCTCGGCCATATGGCTAGCGGTGGTCCCGGACCCGCCGTTTCCGAAGATGAAAACAAAGCGGTCTCGTTCCCAAGCCTCGAACAGCGAATCGGCCCACTGCTTCAATACGGTTTGGTCAATGCGGCGGATTTCCGCTTCAAGTCGTGACAAATAATCACTGGCAGTGAGGGTCGCACCGAGCATGCTGTTCTCTCCTTGTTGATAGCTCCTTGGCATTCTGGCTTGTGGCGACAGAATTGCAACGCTCCGTGGTCGCGTCTCTCCGAGACGCGGACCCTGGCGCCACGCCAACGCATCCAATCGATCGCCGGTTGAAAATGAAACGTATCTCGACGGACTGTCAATCGATCTCAATTAGTCGATCAAAAGTCCAACGTGAATGGCTCCTCACGCGGAGCGTGATGGCTATTTCGCACTGACTGTCGGGCGATACCAGATTGCGATTGGCAGCATCAGAATCGCGGTCAAGGCGAAGACACCGTTGTTGGGCCAGTTGCATATTCTCAAGAACCAATCGGCTGCGAAATAAATGCCCGACGAAGCAAAGATGCCAATCCAATTCAGCAGGTTCTGCGTGGCGATCATCCGGCCTTTGTCCCCCGGCGGCGGGCGCGACTGCAGGAACACTTGCAGCGGCACCGCGAACATGCCGGTGAAGATACCGAGCAAAACCAACACGACCAGGCTCCCTTCGTAGCCAAGCAAATGGTCACGGGGTCCGCCACGCAGCGCCAGCGAGATCAAAGTGCCGAACATGCCCCAGGCTCCCATCCGCTGAATCGTCGTGTTCACTTTGCCACCTGACAGGAATCCGGCAAGAGCGCAGCCGATCGCAATGCCAAGACTGATGACGGTCACGAGCAGGCTCGTCCACCGGTCGTCGACCATTAATTGGCGTTTGCCGAGCGCATTGACGGCCGGCTGCACGATGGCCGCGGCCAGCCAAAAGATGGTTGAAGCCATGAGCGCCTGACGCAACGCGGAATCGGCTCGCAACAACCCCATGATCTCGCGCGGAATAAACAGCACTCCCCACTCGAACCGTAATTCAGGAGAGGAAGGCGGCAAGGGGCGGATGAATAGCGCGGTGCCGACGCCGACCATGGCAATACCCACACAGATACATCCGGCCAACCACAATTGTTGGCTCCACCAATACATCAGTAACCCCGCCAGTGCGCTGCCGAGGATGATTGCCAAGAAGGTCGTCATGAGCACGACGCCATTAGCAACTGGGAGGTCTCGCTCGCGAAACAACTCAGGGAGTACGCCGTATTTTCCCGGACCGAAGAAAGCGCTGTGAGTGCCCATGCAGAACATCACGCCGGCCATGCAAGCGATCACCCACGCCGTCATACCTGCTTGTTCATAGGCGAGAAACCCAATCACCCCCAGCCCCA
>CAZFLF010001203.1:0-2591 GCA_964519825.1 uncultured Pirellulaceae bacterium
CGATCTTGCCAATTTGTGCACCCGGTTGCCGCAGGTCCTCGTCCAGCAGCATTTCCAACTGGTCGTCGGTGATGAATCCCATGTCGACCAGGATTTGTCCGAGCCGTCGAATGGCCATATTTATTTCCTATGGATCACGAATGCGAATCTCAGGTTGCTCAAATCTCAAGTATTCTCAAAACTCAGTGCTCTCAAATCTCAAGTGCCGCCCTGCTGCAGACCTCTACTACTAGTGGCCATGTCCTCCGCTTTTGCCTCCTCCTCCTCCTTCACCGCCATTCGCCCCTGGTTCCCCTTCCCCATCCGGCGCGTCTTCCATAATGCCTCGCTTGGCATTGACGATGCGCCGGGCCAGGTCATCCGGGATTTGGGCTTTGGATAACACTTCTTCGGTGGTGCATTTTTCTTCCCGCCACAGTTTGAATAATGCGTCGTCCATCAGTTGCATACCGAACTTGGCGCCGGTCTGGATTGCCGAATTGATACGAAAGGTTTTGTTCTCGCGAATCAGGTTGGCGATACCTGGGGTGACCACCAACACTTCATAAGCGGCGCAGCGACCGCCGCTAATCCGCGGCAAAAGCGTCTGAGCCAGGACGCAAATCAGCGACGTCGACAGCTGAGTGCGGACCTGATCCTGCAGATTGCCGGGGAAAGCGTCGATCACGCGGTTGACCGTCCCCTGGGCGCTGTTTGTGTGCAAAGTGCCGAACACGACGTGCCCCGTTTCCGCAGCGGTGATTGCCGCTTGAATGGTCTCCAAATCGCGCATTTCGCCGACGAGGATGACATCCGGATCCTGGCGCAACGCCCGGCGAATCGCCTCGGCAAACGACGGACAATCGACCCCAATCTCGCGCTGATTGACCGTGGACTTGATGTGCTCGTGATAGAACTCGATGGGGTCCTCGATGGTGATAATATGGTGATCAACATTTTCGTTGATGTAATTCACGAGGCTGGCGAGCGTAGTGCTCTTGCCAGAACCGGTCGGCCCCGTGACCAGGAACAGGCCGCGGGGACGCAGACACAGCTTCACGCAGCAGTCTGGTACTCCCAATTGCTCCGGTGTGAGTTTGTCCGTGGGGATTTGCCGTAGCACCATCGAGATATTGCCGCGCTGCTTGAAAATCGAAACGCGGAATCGAGCCATATCTCCGAAGGCGAAACCAAAGTCAGCTCCCCCTTTCTCCTGCAACTCGCGTTGGCAACGATCGGGGCTGATACTCTTCATCAAACCGACCGTGTCCTCGGCCTCAAGGACCTTCGTTTCTAACTTGCGCATGCGACCGTGCAGCCGAAAAACTGGCGGTTGCCCCACCACAATGTGAATGTCGCTGGCGCCTTGCTTCACCGCGGCTTGCAGCAGTTTGTCAATCAGGATCGTTGCCATTGCTCCGGCCTTGTATGGAATTGGAAATGGGAAGAAGGCCGAGAATCAACCGACTCTCGCGCCGAACGCCTGAGAACTAAGAACTTGGGCCGAGCGACGATCCTTGGGAAGATTCTCGCCGCCGTGAAGCACGGCCACCGCGAAACGGCTTTCGCCGCCCCGTTGGTGTGTTGATTATTCTCAACACGATTCAAAACACCAAGAATCCGACCGACCGGTCCAGATACTTCGAGACTTAGATTGGTTAGCTGACTTGATGCCGACCGTGCGGCGGAAACCCCCGCCGCCAACTCGCCGGTCCTCGTTAACACTGTAAAAGCACTCCTCAACTCCAATAGGTAGTTGAAGCCCCCCCCGACCTCAGCGTCGGAGCCTCTACGCGTTCAGCTACTCATTGTTTGAACTTGGGTGGACTACGTAATGGGATGACCTCAACTTAGGAAATGATCGCGTCTTGCTCAGTCCGCTTCGCGTTCCGATAGACTTCCTCCAACGAGGTGATCCCCTTCATCGCCTTCCGAACGCCATCGGTATAAAGCGTTCGCATTCCTTGAGATATCGCCACAGTTCGGATTTCTTGCGCCGACGCATTCGCAAAAATAAGTTCGCGGACCTTCGGAGTAATCATCATCAACTCGTAGATCCCAATCCGCCCGCGATACCCTTTCTTCTGGCAATAATTGCACCCCTTCCCCCTGGCAAAAGTCGCACCCTTGCCAGCATCCTGGGCGATCCCCGCATCGACAAGAACGCTCTCGGGAGGAGTGTAAGTTTGCTTGCATCGTGAACAAATTAGCCGCACCAACCGCTGCGCCAAAACCGCAATTACGCTGCTCGCCACCAAGTAACCAGGCACTCCCATGTCAACCATTCGAGTTACGGCACTGGGCGCATCGTTCGTGTGTAAGGTGCTGAAGACTAAGTGTCCAGTCAGAGATGCCTGTATTCCCATCGAAGCCGTTTCACTATCTCGCATCTCACCGACGAGGATGATGTTCGGGGCCTGGCGGAGCATGGCGCGAATGATGCGGGCAAAGTCGAGTCCGATGGCGTGCCGGACTTCGACTTGGTTGATACCCGGGAGGTAGTACTCGACCGGGTCTTCCGCCGTAATGATTTTACGATCGGGGCGGTTTAGGTGATTCAGCGCGGCATACAGCGTTGTCGTCTTGCCGGAACCTGTGGGTCCGGTCACCAG
>CAZFLF010001204.1:0-2590 GCA_964519825.1 uncultured Pirellulaceae bacterium
GCGGACTCCTCTTCGGGCGGCATCCGTGTCACGTCATTCGTGCCAGTCAGCGCGTGGAGCAATAGGCTCTCGGCCGACTTGCCAGGCACAATCGCCGCTCCACTGTCGCCTCCTTTTCGCAGCAGTGCCGCTGTGTCGACACGCAATCCAGACTGTTGCCGCAACGTCCCGTGGCAGGCGTAGCAGTGTTTCAATAGCGGTTTAATATCACGCGTGTAGTCAACCGTCTCCGCTGCGGCGACAACACCGGACGTACTGCCGATCCAAGCAAGAAACAACAACCAACGGTAGGGATGCCAATGCATCACTGGACTCGCGGCGGGTGAATGCGGGAATGACGATTGGGCAGGCTAATCAACCGACACATCGGTTAGCGTGGATTTGATTATAGCCATTCATTCGGCCGCCAACAGAGAATGCTTACCAATCGGCCGCATCATTCGACGTTCTAGCTGTCGCGTCGCCCGCCGATCAGGCCGGAACGCATGAGCCAGTAGAGCAGTGTCAAGAGCGAGGTGATGACCGCAGCCACGTAGGTCAACGCCGCGGCATTGAGTACTCGGTCCATTCCTTTTCGTTCGCTCGCATCAATGATCCCCGTCTCCACTACCAAATGCTTGGCTCGCGAACTGGCATCAAACTCAACGGGGAGTGTGACAACCTGGAAGAGCAGCACTCCGCCGAACAGGAAGATGCCCGCATAGACAAGTCCCGTCCACTGCATCATCACGCCCAGCATGAGGAGGATATAACTGAAGTTGGAGCCAAAGCCGGCCACCGGAACCAAAGCGGATCGGACCCACAATGGAATGTAGCCTCGGGCGTGCTGGATTGCGTGTCCCGCCTCGTGCGTCGCGACGCCGATCGCCGCTATTGAGTTCGAGGAATAAACATTCTCGGAAAGCGCAAGTTGCTTGGTCACCGGGTTGTAATGGTCGCTCAGGAATCCGTTAGTTGGAACGATGCGAACATCGTGAATTCCCGCGTGGTCGAGCAACCGTTGTGCGGCCTGTGCTCCGCTCAATCCGCGCGCAGTACCGACCTTGGAATATCGACTGAACGCCGAATGGACGGCCCAACTGGCCAATCCTGAAATCGCCAATCCGGGCAACATCACAAACCAAACGTAAGTCATATCAAAAAACATGGTGCTTATCTCCTTAGGGCGGGAGTGCCCGCCAACCAACTGGTAAACTCACTCGCGTTAGTCCGCCCCATTCGTCGCGGCTCAGGGCACGAGTAAACATCAAATAGGACAAAATGACTGACGAACAATGTTGTTCTGCAAAGCTGTTCTGCAAAATGACAGCCAAATCGCTGCCAGGGCTGTTTTTGCAAACGTCGCGCCAATTCTGCCATTAGCGACAAGTCTTTTTGCCGTGAATAGTTGCGACAGTGTATTGACTGCATTAGACTCCGTGCGCCAAACCCATTGGAAGGGCAATCCTTAGCGCACGAAACACGCAATGTCGACGCGTGACTCTCGGGAGCCGCGTTCGTTTTTCTGGCCATTCGCCGACCCACTCAGAGCCAACCTTCCCAGGACGCCATTATGTCGCAATCGATTTATCACTGGATCGCTATCGCCGTCATTGGTATTTCGTGCACGGCCAGTGCAATCTTGGCCGACGAACCGAACGCGGACTCCAAACCGCTGTTCAACGGCCGCGATTTGTCGGGTTGGGTTAACGTGAATTGCGCCCCGAACACGTTCACGGTGAAAGACGGCATTATTGTCAGTACGGGTATTCCAACCGGGATCATCCGCACCGAAAAGCAGTACGAGAACTTTGTCCTCGAATTGGAATGGAAGCATATCAAGGCAGGCGGCAATGCGGGATTGTTCGTTTGGAGCGACGGATTGACGGCACCGGGCGTCCCCTTCAGCCGTTCGATTGAGGTCCAGGTGCTCGACGGACGAAACTCGGATAATTACACCTCCCACGGTGATATTTTTTCGATCCATGGTGCGAAGCTGAAACCGGATCGTCCACATCCCGCCGGGTCGGAGCGCTGCCTCCCCAGCGAACATCGATGTAAGCCCGCCGGCGAATGGAACCATTATCGCGTCCGTTGTCAGGACGGGGTTATCAAACTGTCGGTCAACGGAAAAGAAGTCTCTGGTGGCAGCCAATGTCGCCCCCGTAAGGGATTCGTTTGCCTGGAATCAGAAGGTTCAGAGTGTCACTTTCGCAACCTGCGGATCCAAGAGCTTCCTTCCACAAGCCCGCGGCCGGAGGAAGTCGCGGACGCAACCGAAGGGTTCCGCTCGCTTTACACGGGCCTCGACCTGACTGGTTGGAAACAGGTTGCGGGCAACGAAGGTCATTGGAAACCTTCTGATTGGATGCTGAACTACGACGGCCAAAGCGAAGCAGTCGATCCCAACGAGAAGAATCTGTGGACGGAACGGGAATACGGCGACTTCATTTTGGTCTGCGACTGGAAGTTCACCGGTAAGCCGAAGAAGACACCGCAACCGGTGATTCTGCCGAATGGTGATTACCAGTTGGACGATTCCGGCGCGCAAAAGCTGGTCGAAGTCGAGGATGCCGGGGACAGCGGAATTTATCTCCGTGGCAACAGCAAA
>CAZFLF010001205.1:0-2590 GCA_964519825.1 uncultured Pirellulaceae bacterium
TCTTACGGCGCACCGCAGCGGCTGGTAAGTACCATCCAGAAGCTGTTGTCGTAGGGTAGTCCAACGTGGTCGGAACCGTTCGGGAAACTCGGCCAGCCGAATGCCGTCGGGGCCAGGGGCCCCGCCGTTACTGCGGACTTGTTTCCAGGCGGCGGGCCGAACCCGGCGTCCGTGAGTTCCAGCGGCTCAAAGACTTCACGTTTCACAAG
Organism: uncultured Pirellulaceae bacterium; assembly: GCA_964519825.1. Taxonomy (GTDB): domain Bacteria; phylum Planctomycetota; class Planctomycetia; order Pirellulales; family Pirellulaceae; genus CAZFLF01. Next base: position 210 of record CAZFLF010001205.1, read on the forward strand.
GTCTTCCCAACTCGCGCCGGTCACCTTTTCAGCCATCGCGCACGCAATTGTGTAGCCGACATTCGAGTAGGCAAACTTCTTGCCCGGCGGCTGTGCTGGTTTCTCGGCAATCACATCCATAACCGCTTCTCGACGCTTCTGGGTACATTCGGCACCGAGCGCAGGTTGTTTCAGTATCACCTGGAATGAGAAGTTCGCTGGCGCGCCCGCGGTGTGCGTCAGTAGTTGTTTGAGCGTGACCGGCTTCCAGTCCTCGTGGATTGATGCGTCAGGAAAGCGCTCGCCGATGGAATCCGACCACTGCATCTGACCGGACTCGACCAGTCGCGCGATCATCGTCGCCGTGATCGACTTGGTGACCGAACCGAGGTGCCATCGATCGCCGACCTCAATCGGCACGCCGCTCCCTTGCTTCCGCTCCTCGTCGGCTGCAGAAGCCATGACTTGCCCGTCGACCATCACCATCGCGGCGAGGCCAACGAGTTTGTTCTCCTTACGAAGACCGGAAATCAAGTCCGTGAGAGGAGCTTGGGCGTTATCGATGGGAGCGGCGCTTTGCGTCGCCTGCGGTTGCTCGCTGCGCTCACGCGCCTGGGCTGCATCGCGGATGGCTCGGCGGTTGGCCCTTGTCATGGGGACGTCTACGAGGGTCCGCGTCTCTGACGCCGTCAGTGATTGAACAACCAACGTGACCGTGTCCTGTGGCGGATGACCCATACGTGTGAGAAGCTCGACGAGGTCCTCCTCGAATCGCTTCTGCCACTTGTTCCCATAGGTCCACTGGCTGAAGGCTACGATCTCGGCGGCAGGGAGATCGTCGAGCGACACGAGCTTAAACCACTCGTCGCCGACTTTGACCTCCGGTTGGGATTTCTGCCATCGCACCGCGGCGAAGGGAGATTTTTCTGAATGATCAAGGCTAGACAGAAAAACAATGCCTGCTATGCCAATCAGCAGGAGCGCCACCGCGCACAGGCTAGCGACGAACATTCGCCGAGGCGAACACGAAAATTTGACGCGCTCTTCACTCATTAGTATTGGGTACTCGCCGCTCACTTCGCTCGTCGTTTCATCTCTGAGACTTGTGACGAGCGCGAGCAACTCCCGGCGTCGCGGTTCAAGCAGCGTACGTACGGCGTATTGATTCAGGCGATAAACGAACCCATATACCGCAAACAGAACGACGGAAAGAAATACGAAAAAGCCCGCTTGGGCAAGAGTGGCCAACCAGCCTTCAGACGGCACCAATGCAAACAAGGTAACATGGGCAAAGAATGCCATGATTGAAATAGTAAACGGCAGTAGGTACCACCAGAAAACATTGCGCAGCAACCAGATCTGATGCTCCAGCTGGGTCAGTGATTCCGTCACACTCTTTAACAGTGGTTCGCCCGGCTCACTCCGCTTCTGCTTGTGGTGCATTCGATCCACAAGAATGAACCCAGTAACCCAAATGAGAGCTGGCACTGTCAGATACCACGTCCAAGGCAACGACAAAGTGACGCCCAGATAGAACCACAATGGCAGCATCACAAGCGCTACGCCTACTTCACGGAAATCTCGCCAGAAGATCATCGCTCGGAAGATTCGTTGAGAGCGCTCCACTTTTTTGAGTAGCAGGTCGGCATCGACCGTGACACGCGTCTGAGACGAATGCGCCCGCCATGCCTGCTGATAGTTGTCAGGTTCCATCGGATTCTCCGTTCATCAATGCGCTCAGAGCCTTTTTCGCCCGATTCAACTTCACGCCCACGTTGCTCTCGGAGATGCCCAGCACTTCGGCCATCTCCCGATAACTCAGTTCGTCCAGGTACAGCAGCACCAACGCCGCATCGGTTTTCGGCAATTGGTGAATTGCTTTGTAGAGCTGCTCAACGGTCTCTCGTTGTTGAGCTTGCTCGGCACTGTCGATCCCGTCAGGCGCCAAGGCCTGTACCTCCAGCAACGGTTCTTGCCTGGATCGTCGAGGTTTGTCCTTTCGATGCCAATTCATCGCAGTGTGTAATGCCACACGATAAAACCACGTCGCCGCGTTTGCCTTACGCTCGAAAGTCGGCAAGGACCGCCAAGCCTGGAGCAGAATCTCCTGTGCGAGATCTTGACATTCCTCGCTGGTGAGGGTGTAAGCACGCGCCACCTTCATGACCGAGGAGCCATGCTCGCCAAGCCAGGTCATAAACAGCGATTGTTGATCTTCGTCCAGCAACGCAGAACCTCATCGGTCTAACTCATCAGGCCAACAGCCGACGCATGGATAGCTCAATCAATTCGTCGAGCAGTCTGCTTAGCGCCATTTTGATGTAGAACCAGGCTCTTGGCGGGACCGGTTTTCGTCAGTTTGAATTCAAGTGTGGCGTCGACCCCACGGTATGACCATCGAG
>CAZFLF010001206.1:0-2589 GCA_964519825.1 uncultured Pirellulaceae bacterium
CGCACGCCTGCGGCTTGCGGTTAACCTACCCGCCGTTTTTCCAGCACCACCGTTCGTCAAAGAAATCGGCCGCGACGATCCGACCCGGAGAGCTTCCATCCGGCGACTGCGTCACGTCGATGATCGCCCAATCGGGAAGTTTGGGGTTCTGCAAGGAATTCGTCCGATCGTGCGCCTCGCGAAATGTCGGACCGCTGTTCACAACGAGGTACCGTCGTGGATTCAACGGATTGGGATAGACGAACACGGGGACATGATTCTGCGCGGCGAAGCGCTGCGTTCCAACGACGACCTCCGCACCTGACCAATTCACGGGTAACGCTGGAGCAGCTTTGGCAATCGCTTGCTTCAAGAGCTGGTTGCTCTCTGGGGTGCCCCACACCACCAGATGGAATTTTGCGATCTCTTCCGGAGTAATTTCCGTATCCGGTTTTGTCCGCAATTCGCCTCGAAACACACCGCGCCAACGCTGGCGGAAATGTTCGAGTTCCTCGTCCAGCCACTGGCGCACGGCCGCGGACTGCGCTCGACCCGACGGAAGGACGACCAGAAACGGTTCCAGGAAGGCATCGTCGATCGGACCCTGCAAACCATGCCGTTTCCACAATCCGGACTCGCGTTCGTTGTCCGGAATCACTTGCCATTGTTCGCGACGCACGAGAGTGAGCGACGATCCCGAGTCCGCCGGCGCGGTTAAGCGAAAGCCGTCAACGTCGATCTCCGCGCCAGCCATTTGTTGCCACGCGGATAATCTGCATGACGACACGTTCTTCGTGCGGACTCGCAACTTGTGATCGCCGAGAATTTCGGCATCGATACGCGAATCTTGCCAATGTTGCTCCAACGCCAATGCCTCCACCCAATCCATCCGGTTGTAGCGCAACGTGCGCGTCTGCAGCGTGACGCGATTTGGCAAACTCGGTCTGCCCTGTGTCACGGCTTCCGACAACCGCCGCAGAATATCCCGCAAAGACTCCGGGTGATATTTATGCCCCATCCCCGGTCCAATCAGATGGGTCAATTCGTGGCCGTGTTCCCGGAACGCCTCCTCGATGACGCGAGCAGCCTGGATTTGTTTGTCGAGTTCACCGCTGTAGGCAATCACGGGCCGGTTGAACAAATTGCGGGCGTAATTCGGCACGTCGTACACGCCCCACAACGTCTGTTCGTATCGGGGGGGGTAATTCTCGGTTTTCAGATTCGTGTACCGCGCGGTCTCGGCGAATCCGGCTCCGGGACTGATCGCGACAAACCGGTCGGTGTAATGCGCGCCAAGGTGCCACGCTCCGGCGCCTCCCATCGAGAAGCCGATCAGAACGATGCGATCCGGATCGATCCGGTATTGCGACTGGACGTGCTCGATGGCTTCCAAGACGTCGGTCTCACCGGCTGACTTAAATCCCAAACAGTGCCGCCCGAACGGATGCAGCACGATCGCGCCGGCGGGTTTGATCTGCCCATCTTGGTCGAGCCGTTCCTGGATGAAATGGTAGTCGGTCTGTTTATCCCCTCGACCATGTAGCCAGACATACAAAGGAGTGGGCCGTTCGAGGTCGACGTCATCCGGAATCACCAGGCCATAGGGCTGGAACGAATCGTCGATGCGGGAACGAAAGCCGCGTACGACTCGCCCCCGTTGTCGCGTCCAGGGGGTCGAATTCAAGGCCAGTTGACCGAATCGATCTTCGGCAACCTGGAGAATCCGCAACGCCTTGTCGACATCCTTGGGCTGATAAAACTCGCCATGCCGCAGCGCAAAGTCGACTGCCTTGACGCACACGGCGGCATCGGCAAACAACGCGTGTTCCAAGTGCGGTTGAGCGCGGCCAAGCACTTCCCGCAACCGCTGTTCGACACGTTGTCGATGCGTGGGCGACAACTCGATGCCGGGCGGAGGCAAAACCGGTGTGATAGGCTCAGCAGCGAAAACCACGCAGACAGTCCACCACACCATTCCGACGCATTGGGAAATCACACGCCCGCGCGGCATCAACGTCACTCCGAATCCATGGTCGCTTCGACAAACAGCAGGTAGGAGCAATCACCGGACTGCCGAGTCGAATGGCGTTCCACCGAATCTTTGACAACGCGGAGACATTCCGTCCACGTTTCGGCATCCACCTCACGACCCGCTTCTCGCGCCAACAGCAGCTCCGAGAATAACCATGCGTGGGGCATGATCGAAGGAGGATCTTCCAGAATCATCCATCGCAAGACCGACCACACGACGGCATCATCGATTCGATCGTCCTGACTCCAACACCGAACGAACGTTCCTTCAATGGTAAGCAAGACATCAATGTTTGCTCGTGCATTTCGTTTCATCGCGGCCCAGCCGGCCCGTTCCAGCGTCTTCGCCTGGGGTCGGGGGTTCTTTTCACGAGCTTTCTTTGTCAACGCAATCCGCTGTGCTAACCGACTTCCACCGGACATGAGATATCCTCCGTGATCGAAACAGATGTTCGAAACTGAGAATCAATATGTTCAACCACGCCCCGCCAAACAACAGCAGTTTTGGAGAAAGACAGCCAGGTGGGTGCATTGCCCCAATTGCGCCTTGAGTGATTTTCGAAGTAAACGTCAATAGGA
>CAZFLF010001207.1:0-2586 GCA_964519825.1 uncultured Pirellulaceae bacterium
CGCTCGCTCCGCCAATTCCAGATTTGTCTACCGTCAACTGATCTTTTTAGGTTCAAGCACGCGCTGTTCATCGGCCGTCCCGATAGCCTGCAGGATTGGCTGAAAGGAGCGATAAAGTTCTGGAGTGGCGCGCTGAAACACATTCATAAGGGTCGTAAGCCGGAAGACCATCACCAGCGTATTCCACAAGGCCCCTAGTCCAACGATCTTCTTTGCCGCCTCCACCGCCGGTTTTTCCACAAACAACTCGACCTTTCTAGCAGAATCGCCGTCGGGCCATTTGATTTCCTCTCCCGGAACAATGTAACCATATTCCATTTCGGGCGCGTGGGGTTCTACACCTAAAAGCACAAGCCGCGAGCTGTCCTGCTCCACGATTCGAAATGCTCGGTCGACATGCCTTATAAAAACGTCCTCTTCCAGGATGAAATGATCTGACGGAAAAACTGCCACAACGGCATCCGGATAGCGTCGGTGAAGATAGATCAGCGGGAGAAGAAGTCCGGGCGCAGTATCCTTGTTTCCCGGTTGAATCACCACGGTTTCCGGTGGTCTGTATCCGATTTGGCGGCTAACCTCGCTGAGCTGCAAATGTTCCTCAGCGATCACGACATAGAGGCGCTCGGCTGGAATTAACTTTTCTGCGCGGTCGAAAGTATGTTCCAGCATGGACCGTTTACCGATGAAATTGACGTATTGTTTGGGCAGGTCATGGCCCCGAAGTCGATGCACAAAATCGCGCATCCGCGTACCGCTACCGGCCGATAAGACAATCCCGCAACGAATTCCAGAAGGAGCTGAATCGCCCAATGTACGGCTCATTATGACTTCCTCCAATGCCAATCTTTTGGTAGCCTGACGAAGCTGGGACCGATATCTCGCTAGATTCGCCGTCCTTCTTCCCCAGTCTCTGCATAACTTCTTTAGTCAGATTCGGATAAGCCTATCCGTTACCTAGGTTACGGACTCTTTATTTTCTGTTGAATATGAACGATATATTGACGGCGGCGAAATTCTGCACCATGCGTTTCACAAGGTGGTAACAATGGAAAAGTCTGTCATCCAGACTTCAGAGCTGCGTAAATTGGGGACCTTCGATGGGTTCTCTGAAGACAGCCTTGATCGTTTAGCCAGCAATATGGAAGAACTGCGTGTGACTAAGGGCCAATCGATTTATCGTCCGGGGCAAGCTGCTATTGCGTGCTGGACGGTGTGATTGGCCTCTCACTACTCGGCAGTGAGGACCGCTTTGTGCGCCTGATATTATCCGCGAGGGGAGAATTTTTCGGTATCGACGCGCTCATTCGTAGATGGCGGCGGGTGAGCGTGGCCACAGCGCTGCAAGATTCACGCGTTGCAAGGATCGAGCCCCGCATTTTTGTCACGGAGGTTTGTGGCGTGCCTTGGGAACCTTTTGACGGATTAATCGACACGCTGATAAAACCGGTTTTAAAGGTGTCCTTACAGCGCGCAGTGTTTTTAGTAGAGAACCTAACTGACCGGTTGGCCCTGGCACTCTGGGAGTATTCACACGGCTTTGATATCAGACGATCCAAAGGGCTTTTGCCGACCGCCCTCACTCACGACGAACTTGCTGCAATGGTCGGCGGGTCCAGGCCGCGGGTGTCCCTTGCGTTGAAACAACTCCAACAACGAGGTGTCATCGTTAGAAGTCGGAAGCAAATTCAAATTCAGGAGAAACATCTTCGTGCCTACCTAGAGGACCGATATGGATTCGTCTTTTAGGCAAAGATAGGAATACCGGCCGGACGTGATTCATAAAGACAACGTCCATCGCTTGAAAACCAAGCTCGTCCCTCAAGGCGCGAACATCCCGTCCACTCCGTAAGCGAAACGCACCCTGCACGAAAGCGGCGTGCCGGTGCTGCTGGATTTCATCGCCAACGCCGGCGGTGTGATCTGTGCGTCGGTGGAATATCACGGTGGCACTGAATCGCAAGCGCTCCAGACTATACAAGAAAAGATTTACGCCAACACCGAAGAGGTGCTGGCCAATGCCAAGAAGACCGGTTCGCTGCCGCGCCAAGCCGCAGTTGAATTGGCGGAGGCGCGGATCAAGAAGGCGATGACATATCAAAAGTGACGGAATGATCCGCCGACTTGAACGATTTGAACGTTTTGAACGACTAGAACCTCTTAACTCAACTAATGCAGCATTGCGGTCGCAATCCGCAGATATATGATCACGGACAGTAAATCTTGAATCACCGTTGCCAGCGGGCCGCTGCCGAACGCCGGATCAAGGCCGAGCCGATTGAACAGCCATGGCAACGTAAGCGCAACCGCGCTCGCCGTCGTGCAAGCCGCTAGAATCGCAAGGGCCACTGCGGCGACCATGCTGGCATCGCCCCAGCGCCAGAGTCCAATCGGAAAAAAGACCGCCGCCAAGGCGACTCCAACCAGCAAACCGGTATAAACTTCACGCCGCACCACGCCGCCAATGGATACACCGACGGACAGCCCCCGTATGACGAGCGCTTCGGTCTGCGTGCCAACCGCGTCGGCAAGATAGACAATGCCGGGAATAAAGAACGCTAACATCACATTTGCCTGAAGTTGCTGCTC
>CAZFLF010001208.1:0-2585 GCA_964519825.1 uncultured Pirellulaceae bacterium
TGGCGCGGGAGCCGACAAAGCGGGTCGTGACCATTGGCCGCACTGTTACACCGTACTGCTTGCCGGCGGAGGGGTGGCGCAAGGCGCCGTCTACGGCGCGTCGGATCGACTGGCTGCCTACCCTGCGCGGGATCCCGTCACACCAGAAGACATCGCAGCCACAATTTATCTGCTCCTGGGGATTGATCCCGAAACTCGCATTTACGACCAACTCCAGCGTCCCCACTCGGTCGCCCTCGGAAATCCCATCGTGCCGTTGGTGGGCTAGGTCGGTGAGCATGCCGCGGTCGCAACAATCGATGTGGGTGATGGTTGTGATCGTGGCCGAGCTGATCTATCTCGGCTATTTCTTCAGTCTCGATTTGCCCAACGCGCCGCCAACGGACGCCTGGGGAAAGGGGCTCTCGCGACTGACAATCGGGTCGGTATCGATCCCTTTCTGGATGCCCGACTCGCCATCGTTGATGGGTCTGGCCAGTGAACAATTGCTGCAAGTCGGCAATTTGGTGCAGCGAATCCCCGTGCTGGCCTATGCAACGCTGATCTTGCTGGCGGCGGGCGGAGTGGGAGATGTCATCCTGCGAATCGCGAATGTCGTGTTTCGCAAAAGGGACGATACGTCCCGAGCGGCACAGTGGTACGAACTGGCGGAACGCGCTGTATTCTCCTTCGGTCTCGGTTTGGGTGCCTTGTCGCTCGGAATGCTCGGATTGGGATTGATCGGTTGGATGTCACGGTTCGTCATCGTCACGCTACTGACGATTGCCGCCGCGTGGTTCTCTGTGATCGCTGTTCATGCAGCGCGCCGTTGGTGTTGTGCGGCACGGGACCGCGACAAAACCACTGCGGAGTGGCTCTGGACGCGAGGCAAGCGGAATTCAGCGATTGTGGGAGCGGTCGTGGCGTCGGGATTGTTCCTGTTGTTTTCGCTGCTCGGCGCGATGCTACCGGCCACCGACTTCGATGTGCTGGAGTATCACCTGCAGGGACCCAAGGAATACTACCTGGCCGGCCGTATTTCCTTCGCGCCCCATAATGTCTACATGAACATGCCGTTTGGGACGGAAATGCTCAGTCTGCTCAGCATGGTCGTCGTGGGGGATTGGTGGTGGGGCGGATTGGTGGGACAGACGGTGCTGGCGTGCTACGCGCCGCTGACCGCATTCGGCGTCGCCCTGCTCGGCCGTCGCTGCTTCGGAGCGACTGCCGGATGGCTCGGTGCGTTTATTTATTTCACCACGCCGTGGGTGTATCGGATTACAGTCATCCCGCTCACCGAAAATGCCTTGGCGTTTTATCTGCTTGCCGCAACGCTGGCAGCGCGGCGGGCGGTCGACGAACGAGACGAACGGCTGTGGTCTGGCAATTGGTTGCTCGCGGGAGTGTTGGCAGGTTTCGCTGCCGCGTGCAAATACACGGCGTTGATTTCAACTGTCGCGCCAATCGGGGTCGGCGCTCTGTTGCTGGTAGCACTTCGATGGCGGGAGCACAAACCGAGCAAGACGAGAAGGCTGTGGTGGGGACCAGCCGCCGTGGCTCTGGGAGTGCTGCTCGCCTTCGGACCTTGGCTGGTTCGCAACGCTGCGTGGACCGGGAACCCGACCTATCCGTTGCTCTACAATCTTTTCGGTGGTCGCAATTGGACGGTGGAGAAAAACGCGAAATGGGAATGGGGCCATCGCGTGGCGCTGCTCGTTGCCCTGGGGATTCAACAGCCGCCGCCGGGAATGACTTACGATTCGCAGGACCCGCAGCACGCCATTAGTCCGCGGCAATTGGCAGTCAATCTACACAATGTCGCGGTCCAATCAGATTGGCTCAGCCCGCTCTTGTTTTCTCTAGCCCCCTTGGCGCTCGCCGGACCGCGCGGCCGCCGATCGGCGCGATGGCTCTGGTTGCTGGTCGGATTCTTGTTCTTTCAGTGGTGGCTTCTCACTCATCGCTTCGACCGTTTCTGGATGCCGATGCTGCCGATTGTGGCGGTCCTAGCCGGCGGCGGATGCGTTTGGTGTGACCGCGCTGGCTGGCGGCTATTTCTGATGTTGATCATCCCGCCGGTCGTCTGGTTCAATCTGGCCTTCAATACGACAAGCCTCTGTGGATACAACCAGTTTGGCGCCGAGTTGATTCCGCGAAGCCATCCCTTCGATACGACTGCGAATTTGTTGAGCGATCATCCCGCGCCACGCGTGCGGCTGTTGGCGGTCGGCGAAGCGGCGTTCTTTCACCTCGACCGCCCCGTCATCTACAACACCGTCTTTGACGATTGCTGGTTCGCCGTGTGGTTGGAAAATCGCACTCCCGCGCAAGCTGCAGTTGAACTGCGTCGTCGCGGAATCACGCATGTCTACGTCAACTGGTCCGCAATCCAACAGCATCGTTCAGCGGGCGGTTACGGCTACTCGGCGCAGGTTACACCTGGTCGTTTTCGAGAACTTGTCGCGAAGGGCATCTTGAAGCGGGTGCCGCTCGAGGCCGCGGATTTGGCAAAGCGCGTATCGCTGGACGGCGAAGAAGTCTCACCACGCGAGTTATTCGAAGTCACGACGGGCTTCGAATCGTTTAACCGCAAGCCGCAGGCGAGC
>CAZFLF010001209.1:0-2584 GCA_964519825.1 uncultured Pirellulaceae bacterium
CGTCTCGGTGAGCTTCCTGCAGAATCCCTCTGCCTCCGCGAAGTTGACCGAGTAAACCGGGAAGTCGTCCCCTTCGCCCGCGGTGAACTTGGCCGGGAATTCGCCGATCACCCGTCTCCATTGCCCCTGCGTCACTTCGTACTTGCCTATCCAAAAGCCTTTGGACAGCGTCACCTCGACCTGATCTTCGCCGGGCCGCCGCTCGGGTTCGCCGGCCGGGCTACCCATGGTGAACTTGCCGGGTGGACACCAGCAGACCTTGATGCCGGCGACCTCGTGCTCGTCCCCGGCCTTGAAACCGGTGAAGGCTGCGGGAGCGTCCGTGATAAATGAATCGCTTAGTAAGGTCACCGACTCGGCACGCTGGCAGTCGAGTACGCCGGCCGCGAGCAGGACGAGCGAGTAAAGTCGCGCAACGGACATAACTGTCTCTCAGCCGCTGAGCAGCTGTTCGATCGACGAAGTGAGATAACCTTCCTGCAGTATCACGGCGGAGCATGGGGTTGCCAAGGGAATGTCCAAATCCCAATGACCAATGTCCCAACAAGCTCTTCTGCTCTCCTTTGTGAACGTCCGCTTGAATGCTCAAATCCCAAGGACTACCGCTCAAGGCGCACTTCTTGGTCATTGGTCATTCGTGCTTGGTCATTTCACATCCCGTATTCTGTATTGGTACATCAACGGTTACCGATATATTGTGGCGACGGTAGTTGCCGCTTTGACGGAACAAGCCACGAACGAGGACGGACACCATGAACCGCCCGAGGAATACTTGATGATCGTCCGCAGCCGATACCGCGAAGCGCTTCTGCCCTTCGTTGTATGCTTGCTGATGCTCGCCGGACGCTCCGTTTTCGGACAAGCGCCGCCGGTGTTGACTACGATCTTTCCCACGGGCGGGCAAGTGGGCCAGTCGGTGGAAGCGACGGTCAGTGGCAGCAACCTGGAAGGACTTCGGACACTGCATTGCAATGTTCCCGGTGTCCGGTGCGAGCGGCTGGATTCGAGCCGCTTTCGGCTGACGATTCCGGCAGAAACGACACCGGGACTCTATGACTTGTGGGGAGTGGGCGATAACGGAGTCAGTGCGCCGCGGACGTTTGCGATTGGCAATCTAGCGGAACAGTCGGAGACCGAGCCGAACGAGACGGCTTCGTCGATCATGGCGGTTCCGTTAGACATCGTGTTCAACGGGCGGATCGACAAAGCAGGGGACCGGGATCATTTCCGCTTTGAGGCGAAGGAAGGACAGCGCGTCGTCGTCGAATGTTGGGCGGAGCGGATTGACTCGCGATTGCGCGCGGTGCTGGAGATCTTCGACGCGGCGGGAAAGCGGCTGGCGGTCAACCGAGGATATTTCGGCGTCGACCCGCTCATCGACTTCCACGTTCCGGTAAATGGCTCGTATGTGGTGAAGGTACAGGACTTAATCTCGTCGGGGAGTGCCGAACACTACTACCGGCTCGATATCGACACCGGACCGCGCGTGGCGTTTTCTGTGCCGAGCGTCATCCAGCGCGGCAAAGCGGCGCGCGTCGCCCTGCATGGCTGGAACTTGCCGGTGGAGTGCGACCGAACGGCAACGCCGATGGATCGTGCAGACTTCGATCACGCTGCGTTCGATAAAGTGGAGGTCGATATTCCGGAAACAATTGCGCACGAAGCCTGGCCGTTACCTGTGCGGTTGCAGCCAGCGCAAGCTGTGCTCGAAGGATCCTCTTTTCCGTTCCACCTTCCCGGCAGCCATGCGCCGGTGGTGATTGGCGTCACCGACGTGCCAGTGGTATTGGACCGAGCCGACAATCACTCGTCGTCGCTGGCCCAGGAGATTGTCATTCCGTGTGAAGTGAGCGGGCAACTCGTGGCCGGCGACGAACGAGACTGGTTTGCGATTCAAGCGAGGCGCGGTGAAGTGCTCTACCTCGACGCGCTCGGAGAGAGAATCCATTCGCCGGTCGATTTGCAGATCAGCGTGCTCGAAGCGTCCGGTCAGCTAGAACTGACGCAGTTCGGCGACGAGGTGCGGAACATCAGCGGCGCGTTCCCGACTGGTCATCTCGATCCGGCGGGGCGCTGGGTCTGTCCGGCTGATGGCCGCTATTTGATTGCCGTTCGAAATCTGATTGGCGGACTGCAAGCAGATCCGCGCAGGATGTACCGGCTGAGCGTGCGCCGTGAGGATCCCGATTTTCAACTCGTCGCGGTGCCGCGTCGTGACGATCCGGGTGGAGTGAACGTGCGGCGCGGTGGTCGCGAGGTTCTCGATCTGTTGGCGTTTCGGCGGCGTGGCTTGGACGGACCAATTCGCGTTTCCGCCAAAGACCTGCCGGCCGGAGTTGAATGTCCCGATGTCTGGCTCGGCCCGGGCGTCGATCGGGCGACCGTTGTCGTCTCCGCCGATCGAAACGCTGCGGCACTATTTGGTGAGTTGAAACTGGAGGGGGTCGCGGAAGAGGTCGGTCAGAGTGTGGCACGACGCTCCGCGTCGTTGGATCACGACGCGGAGCGTCATGCCACACCGGTGCTTGGCGGCACAGTGGTCCGATCGGGAACGCCGAACGGCTGGGGCCGCCTCACTTCGCAA
>CAZFLF010001210.1:0-2572 GCA_964519825.1 uncultured Pirellulaceae bacterium
CGCGGCGCTGATGACACCGGAGGAGCTATCGCGCGTCACCATCGTCCGCGGCGATCAGACGATTTGGCCTGCGTCGTTCGGTGTGGGGAGAGAGTCCGGAAACGGGGTACCTTACCCGATTTCGGCGGCACCTTGCCTAGCCTGGGGCAAGTGATCGATTACGGGTTGTTTTTTCGTTCCTCGTTAGGCAGTTGACTCATAGTCCAACCTTGCCCAAAGGTCGGGGGCTCGACAACCATCTTTCACTTTCCCTGAGTATGTTCGCTCGGTCTACGACTTTGGTGGACAAGCTTCTTCAACTCGGTTTGTACTTTGGTATTGGTTGCAGTCGACCTGGCAGTTCCCCAAGGCTTGATCCAAGCGTAATCGATCGGCCATTTATTATTGACGCGCTGGTTATCCAATTCTAACTGCTCACGGATTTGACCGGTTTGATCGCCGTCCCCACCAGTGGTGACCAATACGATGCCAAGCTCGGGCCAGAAATCTCGTCCTTTACAGAGTTTGCCGTAGTGCAGTCCATCGAACGATTGGCTCCCCAGGTTCTTGCTTAACAGGTAATCGAACACGACGACTTTCGGGTCCGTACGTCGAATCTCGGATTGAACCCATTCCCATCCCTGTTCAGCTTCTTCGTTCGGACGGCGCCCAGACGCGTTCGCCTGTGCGAATTTTAGGGAGTATTTGTACTGAAAAGGAGCGAGGCCAAACCAATCCGCAATCCTCTTTACTTGGTCCGGGTTGTCCTCGAATATCAGCACATCGACGGGTTGTGGTGCCAAAGGGCTCTCCTTTCAAGAAAGGTTCGGCGGTCGTAGGTCAGCCGGGATCACAATGGACAATTGAAAGCTGGTATTTGCCGACTTTCGGCCTTTTGCTGTAACTGGATCGAAACGGACAGATCCTCCGACGGATTGAAGAAACCGGACTGCCCCCATCAGCTTGGCAAACTGTTTGGCATCGAGATTCCAATCGTCCATCTCACACATCGCCAGTGTTCCGGCGAAAAGATTGAAGCTCGATGGCAACTGGCCACCCGAAATCTTGACATTAAGCACGAGTTCCTTCAATTGTTGATCGAGGCGAATGGAAGAACTGTGCGTGATGCCTCTCTCTGTGGCAAATGCAACAAGCAAGGACAGCGATTGACGAAGGACAGTGGATTGGCAGAACATCCCCCATTGCTCCCATTCCGGCTCGTCCGGCGCTGCGGTGAGAGAAGTTCGTGATGTAATACGCATGTCTTCGGCTGTGCACCAAGTTATGGGGTCGGGACTGATCGTAAATGAATCGGCTAACTCGCGAACGATCGTGGTCGCTCGACAAGTTCGGTCATAACCTTGGCGAATCTCAGACTCAGCTTCACCTATGTTCGAGGGTGATTTCAACATTTCCAGTCCAACTCCAATATGTCGCAGTCCGCCGACTAATGAAATATCTTGAAGCATTCCGGAAAGAAGTTCCTGGTACGCCGACGAAGATGCCAATACGTCATCCCGTTCGCGACGCAAGACCTCTCGCTGCTGCAGCAGATCCGCCAGCAACGCGCAGACGCGTTGGGCGTCCAATTTTTGGAATCGAGATGAAAGAGATTCCAACACGGTGCGACGCTGACAATCGTCCACGGCGGATTGGAACGATCTCATGAAATTCATCGCCGCCCGCTCGACATCCCCAGACTCGAAACACAGACGCCCAGCGTGTTGTAGGCACTCCGCAACATACCAGTGGGCACGGCTGCGTGCGAACTGATCGGCAGCCGACTCCAAGGCCTTGACCGCCGACTGGTAATCGCCGAGCAATTCATGTGCCTCTCCAGTCAACCGAAGCGCCTTCTCGGCGAGCATTTGATGTTTCGATTTTCTGATCAGCTCGTCGCAAGTCTGGAGAACACGCTTAACGGCTTGCTGCAGCGTTTTATGGCGCAGCGGCCGAGATTCCACGATGGCAAGCTTGGCCGCGCGATACTGGCGGCGCAGGCGAAAAACCGGGTCGTCTTTATTGAACACGGGCGCCCGGAATTGAATGCGAGCCCGGTGAATGTCTCCGCGAAGCAAGTAGACGTCTCCCAGGACATCGCGCACGTGGGCTTCCCAACGATCATTGTCAACGTGCGCGATTAACAGCTCCAGCGAAGTCTCAAGATACGAAGCCGCCCCGGTCAAGTCACCCTGGTAGCGATAGATCCGTCCAGCATGATAGAGCCGCTTAATCTGTCCCAGGTAATCTTCCGGTTCCCCCCAACTCTCGGCACGCATCAGTTTTTGGAGAGCTGAGGCGTACAACCCTTGATGGATTTCAATCCTGGCCAGCCCTTCGCAGACATTAGCTAAACCAAATTGATTATGGGTACGCAGGAAGGTCTCTTCGGCCTGAGCGTAATGACGATATGCGACCGTGATCTGATTCCGCCAGAACGCCAGTCGACCGCGTTCGGCATGTAGCCAACCGCGGCAATTAGGCCACGGCTCGTCTTTTTGGATCGCTTCGGCCTTCCCGAGCAGTTGTTCGGCGCGATGCCGGAACGGGTCGATCTCGGCCTCGAGTTTGACCAGATGGCCAGCAAAGGCGC
>CAZFLF010001211.1:0-2567 GCA_964519825.1 uncultured Pirellulaceae bacterium
TCGTCCCCTGCACGACGCTGCTGCCGGTTGCCCTTCTCTTACGCTGGCTCGATCATGCGCCTTTCGAGGTCTTAGGGAATATCACCCTGGCGGTGTTTATGGGCATCGGCCTGGCGCTGATGTCGACGTTTTTCATCATCGAACGCCTGATGCAGCCCGTCGTGCGATACCTGCTCGATCATGGCATCGCGATCGATTTTGAACATTTGCCGGCGAACCGGTTGCGGCTCCGCCTGAACTTGTGCTTTGGGCTGATCATTTTGATCACCGCGCTAATGATCGGTACCCTAGCCAACCAGCGCGCGGCAGACATCATTCGCCAGCCCCACAACCAGTACGAAGCGGTCGCGAACCTGCGGGCCCATACGACGTACATCACGTTGGCGGCGATCGTCGTTGGCCTGTTGTTCTCGACGACAATCGGGCAATCCGTGGCCTCACGCGTGGCCGGTCTCGTCCAGGCTATGAAGCGCGTCGAACGGGGTTCGTTCTCGGAAGAATTACGAGCCACCGGCAACGACGAAATCGACGTGCTGACCAGGCAGTTCAATTCAATGGTGCAGCAACTTGAACAGAACGATGCCACGATCCGCGATTTGAACACCAACTTGGAACGCAAAGTCGACGAGCGGACCCTGACTTTGCGCTTGTTGCACGCGGAGCTGGATCAGCGAAACAACGAACTGGTGGCTGCCCTCAGCACCGTGAAAGAGATGCAGGCGCAAATGGTCGATGTCGCCCACCGTGCGGGTATGACGGAAATTGCCGCCGGAGTGCTCCACAATGTCGGCAACGTGCTCAACAGCGTGAACGTATCCGTCGCGGTCATTTCCGAAAGACTGCGTCGGTCCAAGGTTGCGGGTATCGCGAAGGCGGGAGCTCTGTTAAAAGAATTCAGCCCCGATCTGGTGAACAGCGGATGCGACGAAAAGGTACAGAAGCTTCCTGATTATCTGTTCATGCTCGGCGATGCGCTAGTGGCGGAACAACGCGATCTGGCGTCGGAAGCCGAGAACCTCACGGAAAAAATTCAGCACATCAAGAACATCATCAACGCCCAACAGACCTACACTCGGCGCGTATCGTTCAAGGAAACCGTCGACGTACTATCGCTGCTCGACGATCTGTTGGCGATGCACGAGCCGGCGATTAAGAAGCACAGCGTCGAAGTGGTGCGGGATTTCGCCGCGCTGCCCGAAATTAATCTCGAAAAGTCGAAACTGCTGCAAGTTCTCGATAACCTGCTCAAAAACGCCTTGGAAGCCATGATCGACGAGGCTGGACGACACGAGCTGCGGATCGAGACTCGGCTGGCAGACGATCAAGCGATCATTAGCATCTGCGACACCGGGCACGGCATCGGTGAAGTGCAGCTCAAGCAGATTTTCAGCTTCGGCTTCACGACCAAGCGGGATGGCCACGGCTTCGGCTTGCACTCGTCGGCGATCGCCATGGGCGAGCTCGGGGGCACGATTCGCGTGTTGAGCCCAGGGCTGCACCAGGGAGCGACATTCACTATCAGCATTCCCTTGGGCTGTACCGCGCGCCCTGAAAACGAAGTCGAGAAATTGCCGTCGCCAGAGTTAGCCAGCGCTTCGTGATGCCCCTCCTCGGAACAGACAAATGAGCCCTGCCCGCAAGATTCTCGTCATCGACGACAATAAAGACATCCATGCCGATTTTCGCAAAATATTTTCTGGTGTCGGCGCCGGCGCAGCGGCATTGAACGCGCTGGAAAACGATCTGTTCGGCGCGGTGGCTACAAAACCGGCGCCCCGCAGCGCGCTGAGCGGCATCGCCTTCGACTCCGCCTATCAGGGCGAAGAGGGAGTGCAACTCGTCAAGGAGGCCGCCGACTTGGGCCAGATGTACTTGCTGGCCTTTGTTGACGTGCGCATGCCACCCGGCCTCGACGGGATTCAAACGATCAAGAAGCTATGGCAACTGGCTCCCGAGCTGCCCTGCGTGATTTGCACCGCTTTCTCCGACTACAACTGGGAGGACGTGTCGGCGCATTTGGGCGGCTCCGGCCACCTGTATATTCTGAAGAAGCCATTTGACCCGATTGAAGTGCTGCAAATGGCGCAGTCGATCGAAGAAAAAGCGGAGCTGGCTACCGCAGCCCTGCAGGCCAAGCTCGCCATTGACGAGAAGATCGAAATGCTGCAGCGCGCCGAGTCCACGGCTCGCCTGGCGAACCTGCAGTTGACGGCCGCCAAGGAACGGCTCGAAGTTCAGACCGCCGAACTGGAAGCCCGCACCGAGGAGCTGGAAGCTGCTCGCGAAGCAGCCGAGTCAGCCAATCGTGCCAAGAGCAGCTTCTTGGCGAACATGTCCCACGAGCTGCGAACGCCGCTCAACGGCGTCATCGGCATGTGCGCGCTGCTGTTGCAAACAAAGCTCGACGACGAGCAACGCCGCTTTACGGGAATTGCCAGGTCATCCGGCGAGGCGCTGTTAAACCTCGTCAGGGATATTCTGGACTTCTCCAAGATCGAAGCCGGCAAATTAGAGCTCGAGGTCGTCCCCTTCAACATCGGCACGCTGGTCGACAATATCCTCGACAT
>CAZFLF010001212.1:0-2567 GCA_964519825.1 uncultured Pirellulaceae bacterium
TACCCCCTCCAATGGAGCCAAAGTAAGTGGCATTGGGCTAGCGCCGTACCGCTCAGTCATCCAATCCCGGCTTCTAGCTGTGACAGTGCACTAGGGGGCCCTGTCGTTCCGCGCAGGGTAGAGCAGGCGTCAGTCTGCAAACGATCTCCCTGTACAACCTCCGGTCCCCGCGCGCTGCAACCTACGCCTCGCGGAGCGACGGCGCCACAATGTATCCCTTCCAAACGTCCCAGGCCGCGGCGGCCATGGCGTCAGCATTGAAACGAGCATGCAAGTTGCGTTGTCCATCACGGGAAAGTTCGCGACGGTCCTCGGGATTCAACAATAGCTCTTCGAGTCCTGTCGCGAGCGCCAGGGGATCATTCGGAGGAACCAAACGGCCTCCGCCAGTGGCCAGTAGAAGTTCCGGAAATGCTCCGTGGTCGGGTTGCACGACGGGAACGCCCGCCGCCAACGCTTCGAGCACAAATAATCCCTTTGGTTCTTCGTACGTCGTTGGTACTGAGAAGACGTCGAGTCCGCGCAGGAATTCAATCTTTTGTTGTCGGCTGACTGTACCGGCGTAGTGAAATGCATTCTCGCATCCGGCCGCGCGGAGCTTCGTTAGCTGTTGTTGGTAATACTCCGCATGCTGCGGTCCCTGCCAGCCGGCGGCGTGTAGGCGCAGGCCGGGGACGGTGCCGCGTCTCCGCAATTCCAAGAACGCATCGACGAGCAGATGGAACCCCTTTTCCGGTGCCAGCCGCGCGAGATAGCCGATCGTCGGTGGTCGGGAGCCCTCTGTGTCGGCGGACACTGTGGCGGTTTCGCTGGGCGCAGGGAATCCCGTCACGTCCAAACCGAGCGGCACGATTGCCAGCTGTGCGGGGGGAATCTCCAACATGGATCCCATGCGTTCCGCGTAGAACTGGCTGTTGACCAGGAAGCCATCGATGTACGGCACCAATCGCCGCAATGCTTCCAGCGATTGCTGGCGGTAGGGTGCGGGCAAGCTGTCGAGAAAGATATCGTCTCCCTGTAACGTGACGAGCACCGGCACATTCAGTTGGTCTTTGAGGCGTGGAATACAACCCGCTATTAACGCATTGCTGAACACCACCAATCGGGGCCGCAGGTCGCGCAACCACCCGCACAATTGTTCCAACTCACGATACTGGTTTCCGTCGACACCGCGCAACATCGAAACGGTGAGCGCGCCGAGCGATGCCGCGCTGGTCGCAGAAGCCCGCTTGGTCGCCCAGCGAATAAGCCCAGGGTGATCGAGCCAGCGCGTCAGGAACGATGGCAGATGGCGATAGAGTGGAACGGATTGGGACAGAAAGACATTCACGCCACCGTAGAAAACGCTGGAGGAGCTAACGTCTTCTTCATCGGTGCGGATCGCCGTATAGGTTGGAATCAACTGGACGTCGAGTCCACGGCGGATCAGCGCACGTGCAAGCGTATTGTCGTGCAAACAACTGCCGCAGATCATGCCGCCGGCCCCAGACGTGAGATACGCGATGGTACCCGACGAAGATTGCATGCTCAAAGATCGTCACCCGTCGCTTCGCCGTTTGCGCGAGTCACGAAGTCGGCCATCCGATCAATGGGAATTGTCTCGCTAAGAAACTGAACGTGGCCATCCACAAAGGCGAAGTCCGCGCCGCCGGGATGGAAGGAATAGCACTCGTGCAAATTCGTGCAATTGATCGCACACGGTCCCCACATCTGAGTTCCGTCTGCTGAGAATCCATCCAGGTTGATGGGCGTGACGCCGTTATACGCTGCCCAGCCGGCGAATTCCGTCCGCCCGACTCGTTTTCCGCGTCGCATAAGGATCGGACGCCCGGCGTCCTCAACCAACAGTAATGTTTGCGACGTACCGTCTTGCACGTCCGCCAGCGTCAGCCGCGCGTTGTAGAACAGGATACCGTCCGGGTTTTGACGAGGAGTCACAACCCCTAGTCTGATAGCGGTCGGATCGATATTAAAAATCGGTGCATAGTCACAGTGTCCGGCCGGGTCGGCGCCGGTGGGGCGAGTCGGCGCGGAAGGACAAATGAAAGCGCTGATCGCATAGTTAGTGGCCGCGAAATTCACTGGATCGTCAAAACTCCGGTCAAATCGATATTGGTCTGCAACGGCCTGTTGTTCCATAAACGGCAACAAGAATGTGCCCCAACCATGCTCGGGGGGCCACATGCACGCATTGGGAAAGGCCTTGCAGGATTGTTCGTACATCAACGATGCGAGAGCCAATTGCCTGAGATTGTTCTGGCATTTCATGCGGCGCGCGGCCTCACGCGCTCCCTGCACCGCCGGCAATAGCAGCCCGATCAGGATGCCGATCACCGCAATCACAACGAGCAGTTCGACGATTGTAAAACCCAGACGCCGTATCGATCGGGTCATCTTCAGTCCCCTTACGTCATGCAGCGCGGATTATCTTACTCGAACCAACGGCCGGTTGGAAATTCTTAACCGATGCTAAAGGGGTCGGGAGAGTCGGGAGTCGTTTTGGATGTGAAATCGAATCGTTTAACCGCAAGCCGCAGGCGAGCGCGTTCGGGCGCAGTCGATCTCTG
>CAZFLF010001213.1:0-2566 GCA_964519825.1 uncultured Pirellulaceae bacterium
AGCCAGGCGAGGTGTTGTGGACATTGGAACAGGCGCTGCGCACCTCGGGTGTCGGTGTGGTGGTTTGTCCTTGGCGCCGGTTGTCGCCGCAAACGTTTCGGCGTCTGCAACTGGCCGCGGAGAAAGGAGGCAGCTTAGGAGTCTTACTACGACCGGCGCGGGCTCGCGGAGAGCCGTCGTTCGCGGAGGTGCGATGGGGAGTGCAACCGCTGCCGTCCGGGGAGAGCGGGGCGCGGCGCTGGCGAGTGGAATTGTGGCGTGCTCGGAGGCAAATGACAGGCGGAAATGTCGAGTTGGAGCTGCGTGATGACGATGGTCGTTTGCATCTGGTTCCCGCAATGGTCGCTGCAACACGTATTGTGGAAGCGGCCGGAGTTTTCATTGCGGGCGCCTGAGACGGAAGTAACGTCTCCCCTGGCGACAAGCCAACGTTTTCCCGCGAACCGCCCCGGTGGGAACGGACAGCTGGTGATTCTGCATTCTCCAGCCACCGGACGCGGTGCGCGGGTCGTCGCGTGTTCATCGGCCGCCTGGCGTCGCGGCGTGCGAGTTGGCATGCCGCTGACGGAGGCCCGAGCGCTGGTAAATAAAGGGGTCAGGACTCTTTTTCGGGCGCGATCTAGAGCTTTGGAACCGACTGTCTTGGCCCGCCCGAAAAAGAGTCCTGACCCCTTTATTTTGTTTATTTTGCACGATCCTGTGGCGGATCGCGCCGGACTGCGGGAACTCGCCGGCTGCTGCGAGGAGTACGCACCGATTTATGGTGTGGAGGAAGCGGAGTCGCCCGAGTGCTTGCTGCTGGACGTCACCGGCTGCGCGATGCTGTTCGGCGGCGAACAAACTTTGGCGGAGCGGATTCAAGACGACTTTCAAGAACGGGGTTGGCAAGTCCGAGTCGCCGTCGCCCCCACGATCGGCGCGGCGTGGGCCGTCGCGCATGGCGTCAGTTGCCCCAATCAGGCTGTGGTCGTACCAGTCGCTGGGTTGGAGGAGACGCTCGACGTCTTGCCGGTCCACGTACTGCGATTGCCGGATGCGACGGTGCAGACGCTCAGCGAACTCGGCATCCACGGCGTGGGGCAATTGCGACAGCTGCCGCGTGACCGGCTCCCATCGCGATTTGGCCCGCTGATTCTGCGGCGACTCGATCAAGCGTTCGGCGAAGCCCCGGAACTCATCGTTGCGGAACGTCCCGCGAAACCGATCGTGGCGACATGGGCTGCCCAAGAACCGTTTCGTGACCGGCTGGTGTTGCTGGAAGTCTGCCGCCGCCTGTTGGAACGGATGCTCGCACCGCTGCAAGCCAAGCGGCGCGGCGTGCGACGGTTGCTGTGCCAACTGCATGGCTGTGGCGGGCGACCATGCGAACTATCCGTGGGAATGCTCTCCCCCAGCAACTCGGCTGCGCAGGTACGGGAACTGCTCGCGTTGCAACTGGAACGAGTCACCTGGGAAGATGAAATCACCTTTGTGCGGCTCGAAGCGCTGGAAGTGGGGCCTCTCGATGAACAGCCGCGTGACTTGTTCGGCGATCAATTCGGCGAAGATCACACACGCGAGTTGCGCTGGTTGCTCGAACGGCTCAGCAACCGACTCGGCATAGACGCGGTCGTGCGCGCGGCTTGTGTGCCGGACGCACAGCCCGAGTTGGCAGTCGCTTATCAGCCGTGGGTCGCCAGCGAGAAGCTCGCCGACTGCAAAGCCGCCAGCACCTCCGCTCCCTCCGCACCGCGACCGTTACGTCTGTTCGCTCCGCCACAGCGCATCGAGGTTTTTTTCATGTTGGCCGAACCGCCGGGAGCACCGTGCCGCTTCTGCTGGGAGTATGCGGATCATCACGTGCGACAGGCTTGGGGACCGGAACGGATCGAAACCGGCTGGTGGCGCGGGAATCCCATACGGCGCGATTACTACCGCGTCGAAGTCACCTCGGGCGAACGCTACTGGCTGTTCCACGCCGCGGAGGGGTGGTTTGTGCATGGAGTGTTCGAGTGAAGGAAGAGGTCAGAGGTCAGAGGTCAGAGGTCAGAAAAAACCATCTTTGACATTGGTCCTATCAGTCCCATTGGTCCTATCAGTCCCATTGGTCCTTAAAAAAATGCCCGACCCAGCTCCTAGCAAACGTCAGTATCAACCGCCGTCTGGCGACAATACGCGCGATCGCTCTGCGCGACACGTTGCTTATGCGGAGCTGCATTGCAAGACGAATTTTTCGTTTTTGGAGGGAGCATCGCATCCGGACGAGTTGGTGGTGCGTGCGGCGGAATTGGGCTATCACGCGCTGGCGATCACGGATCGCAACAGCGTGGCGGGAGTAGTGCGGGCACATGTGGCGGCCAAAGATCTGTGTCTCAAGCTTCTGATCGGAGCGGAGGTGACGCCTGACGACGCGCCCGCGGTGGTCTTGTGGGCCACCGATCGGCCGGCCTATGGACGACTCTGTCGGTTGTTGACCCGAGGTCGGAGGCGAGCACCGAAGGGGGAATGTCAGCTGCACTTCGCCGATATCGCCGAGCATGTGCAGGGATTGCTGGCCGGTGTGCTGCTTGGGAGGGCGAGGCTCCCG